>CBESNZ010000181.1:0-6894 GCA_965531045.1 uncultured Acidimicrobiales bacterium | reverse complement strand
CGGAGTTGCTTCGACGTGGGGCGTTGGTTCGACGTGTGGTGGTGGTGTTGTTTCCTCGAGGCTTCTGAGCGCCCGCTGGGCCAGGGTGGCAGCGAAGTCGGGTGCGCCGACGTCGGGCTGTTCGTCGAGCGGGTCTCCTGAGGAATCGTCTGTCACGGGGGCACCCTAGTTCCGAACTACGAGGTATAGATGGCAAGGATGCGTCGCGCGGCGCCCGCCACATCGAGGTGGTCAAGGTCGGATGCCGCTACCTGCGCATCGTCACCGAGACGCACGAGAAGACGCTCGAGCCACGGAACGCCCGTGACCGGCATGCGAACCATAACGCCGCCATCTGCTCGCTCGGTGACCTCGTCGTGGGGGTATTGCTCGACCACCCACCGCGCGCTGGCGCTGAGGATGAGTTCAACCCGAGGGTCGTCCGGTGACGGGTTGAAGACGGTGTCGGGCGTCGGCTCGGTCACGTCGGGCGGATCGAAGCTGGTGTCGGTGAGGACGGCGCCGCGCACGCGATCCACCCGAAACACCCGTTCGGCTTTCGCAAACTGGCAATAGCCCGAGACGTACCATTGGCCGCCGTGTCCAAAGAACCGGTGGGGTTCGATGGTGCGAAGATTTCGTTCGTCGCGGCCATAGGTGTAGTAGTCGATCTCGACTTGGCGCGATTCGGCGACCGCCTGACGGAGGACGGCGAGCACATCTTCGGCTGCGTCGCCCAGACGAATCTCGAGCGGTGATCCGCCACCGGCACCCAACGCTGCACCGAGCTTGGTGAGGCCACGGAGCAGCGGGCCGTCGTCGTCGCCGGCAAAGTCGAGAATGGACTGGCCCGCCGCCATCATCGCCAGCCCTTGGTCGCCGGTGAGCTTCAACGGTTGGCTGAACCAGTCGGCGTATGAGATCCATACCCTTCCGTCGTCGACGATGACTTCGATCAGCGTGTCAGGCGAGTAGGGGTAGACACCGACGAACTGCACCACTTCCTGCAGGTCTCGCACGAGGTTCTTGGCGTCGTAGTCGAACCGGGATGCGATGTCGTCGATGGCCGGGCCGTCTTGTGCCGCGACCCAGGGAATGATCGCGAGGAGTCGGGCGAGGCGATCGCCGGCGGTCAGGCGACTCAAAGCGAACCGGCCCCAGCGTTGGCGGCGACGACCTTTTGGAGCCAGTCGACCACGTCGTCGCGCAGCGAAGGCGGGGACAGCACCTCGGCACCGTCGAGGAACGTCAGCACGAACGAGCGGAACGCTTCGCGGTTGCGGACCGTGAGCTCGAGCACGATGTTGCCATCGTCGTCTTCGTCGACAACGGCGTCGCGGCCGACATAGTGGCGCGCCCAAGATGACTGTGCGGCATCGATTTTCACTTGGGCGCTCACCGGCTCCTCATCGCCGATTTCCCAGCCGGCCAACCGTGTCGGCGCAGTTTCGGCGGGTCGCTCGAGCTTGCTTGTGGACCCGACCGTGACCGTGCCATCGATGCGCTCGACGCGGTACATGCGCTCGGCTTGGCGGAGATGATCGAAACCCTTCACATACCAGCGCCCGCGGACGAACGAGATCCGCCAGGGGTCGAGTTCGCGCACTTGATCGCCGTAGGTCAGCGTGACGGTTCTGCGCTCGGCGGCAGCCGTGAAAAGCGGTGCCAGGTTGGGGTCGGTCGGTAGGGCGGCGAGTGGCTTCGCCTGTGCGCCGTCGACTCCCCCGTTGGCTGCTCCTTCGGCCCCGCCCAACCGCATGACGGCTTCGGAGCCGTCGACGCCGTCGAGGCGTACCATCGATGCGGCAACGTGCAACGCGGCGAGTTCGTCGGGCTCGAGGTCGGGGTCGACGCCGGCGTACTCGGATTTGAGAATGCGGTAGCCGACCACCGGTGGGTCCGTGGCGGGGACGTCGTCGACACGGATCGGAATCCCCATCGACCGCAGGTCGTCCTTGTCACGCTCGAAGGCGCGACGCATCGCGTCGGTCTTGTCGGGGTAGCCCTCGACCCGGGTGGCGACTTCGTCGAGCGTGAGTGGCCGGGGTGTGTCGAGCAACGCTGCGACGAGGTTCAGAAGACGTTCGAGCTTGCGCATGGGTGACCGACCTAGAGCGACGCGATGAGCTTCTCGACGCGCTCATCGTGCGCCTTGAAGGGGTCCTTGCACAGCACCGTCCGCTGGGCCTGGTCATTGAGCTTCAGGTGCACCCAATCGACGGTGTAGTCGCGCTTGCGTTCCTTGGCCCGCTTTATGAACTCGCCGCGAAGGCGAGCCCGCGTGGTCTCGGGCGGTCGCTCCACGGCGATGCCGATCTCTTTGTCGGTGACGATGCGTTCGACCATTCCCTTGCGTTGCATGTTGTAGAACAGCCCACGGTCGCGGTTGATGTCGTGATACTGGAGATCGACCAGGGCAACGCGAGCGTCGGACAGCGAGAGGTTGTGACGCTCGCGGTAGGCCTCGATGAGTTTGTACTTGATCACCCAATCGACTTCGCGGTCGAGCTTCAACGGATCGTTCTCGATTTGGGTGAGGCAGTGTTCCCACATTTCGAGGGAGCGTTGTTCGAGCTCGGACATCTCGTGGTGCTCGGCGTACCGGAGCGCGCGATCGAGATATTCGGATTGGATCTCGAGTGCGCTCGCCTCGCGGCCGTTGGCCAACCGGACGCGGCGGGTGCAGGTCATGTCGTGGCTGATCTCGCGGATGGCCCGAATGGGATTCTCGAGGGTCATGTCGCGCAAGACCACTTTGGGGTCCTCGAGCATGCGCAGCATGATGGCGGCGGCGCCGACCTTGAGGAACGTCGAGTATTCGCTCATGTTCGAGTCGCCGACGATGACGTGCAGGCGGCGGTACCGCTCGGCATCGGCGTGTGGTTCGTCACGGGTGTTGATGATCGGGCGTGAGCGTGTGGTGGCCGACGACACGCCTTCCCAGATGTGCTCGGCCCGCTGACTGACGCAGTACATGGCGCCACGAGCGGTCTGCAGCACCTTGCCGGCGCCGGCATAGATCTGGCGGCTCACCAGAAAGGGAATGAGCACCTCGGCATATGATCCGAAGTCGTCGCGTCGGTTGGTCAGGTAGTTCTCGTGGCATCCGTAGCTGTTGCCGGCCGAGTCGGTGTTGTTCTTGAACAGGTAGATGTCGCCCTTGATGCCCTCTTCCTCGAGGCGCTCTTCAGCGCTGGTGAGCAGCTGCTCGAGAATGCGCTCGCCGGCCTTGTCGTGCACGACGAGGTCATAGATGGAGTCGCACTCGGGAGTTGCGTATTCGGGGTGGCTGCCGACGTCGAGGTACAGCCGTGCCCCGTTGGCGAGAAAGACATTGGAGCTTCGGCCCCACGACACGACTCGGCGGAACAGATAGCGCGCGACCTCGTCGGGGCTCAGGCGACGTTGACCGCGGAACGTACAGGTGACCCCGTATTCGTTCTCGATCCCGAAGATGCGTCGTTCCACAAGTGCTTTCTACTCGACTAGGCGAGCAGTGCGGCGAGTTCGTCGCCTTCAATGCGCTGAAAGGCCCGTCGGCCGATGTTCTGATCGAGCACCGCCAGCTCGAGATCATCGGGCGACAAGGTGCGGTCTGGGCCGGCCAGGGCAGCCACGGCGGCTTTCGCGGCGTCGGCCAGGGACATGCCCGGTGAATAGCTGTCGGTCATGCGCTCGCGGATCACCTCGGCCTCGCCGCCGAGAACAACGAACGTGTTGTTGTCGGAGACCGAGCCATCGTAGAGCACATGAAAGAGTTGGTGACCGTCCCCGACCAGCGCGATTTCGGCCACCAGGATTTCGACCTCCATCGGCTTGGGTTCATGGGTGAACACATTGCCGAGAATCTGTGCGTACTGATTGGCGAGGCTGCGCGCGTCGACGTCGCGGCGGCTGTAATTGAACCCCTTGAGATCGGCGTGTCGGACGCCGGCGATACGGAGCTGATCGAATTCGTTGTATTTGCCGACGCCCCCGAAGGCGATGCGATCGTAGATCTCCGAAACCTTCCGCAGCGTGTTCGACGGATTCTCCGCACAGATGACGATGCCGTCGGCGCACACCTGACCGATGAGGCTCTTGCCGCGGGCGATGCCCTTGCGCGCATAGTCGGCCATGTCCTTCATTCGCTGTTCGGGAGAAACGTAGAACGGCATGCTCATCGGGCACCTCCCCCGTTTGTGCCGCTACCTCGAGGTAGGGCGTTGCCTCCGTCGGAGCCGACTCCGGCCCGCAGTTCGTCGATGAGGCCACCGGTCCGTTCGGCCATTTCCTCGTCCTCGACGAGCTCGAAGCCGTCGGCGGTAATGGTGGCGACGGTTGGGAAGATCCCCCGGATGAGGTCGGGGAGGCCGCTCGCAGAATCGTCGTCGGCGGCTTGGAACAGGGCGTGTATTGCGAGGTCGACGGCCTCGTCGCGACTCATGCCGTCACGGAAGTTGACCTTGATGACCGTGCCGGCGTGCAGGCTGCCCGAACCCGAGGTGGCAAAGTCCTGCTCTTCGTAGCGCCCTCCGGTGATGTCGTATTGAAACAGGCGGCCACGCTCGTCGAAGCGGTCGTACCCGGCAAAGATCGGAACGACCGCCAAGCCCTGCATCGCCATCGGCAGGTTGTTGCGGATCATCCCGCTGAGTTGGTTTGCCTTGCCTTCGAGGCTGAGGACGTGGCCTTCGACCTTCTCGTAGTGCTCGAGCTGCAACTGGAAGAGTCGCACCATCTCGATCGCCGGGCCGGCAGCTCCGGCGATAGCCACGCCGGAGTACTTGTCGGAGGCGAACACCTTCTTGATCGCCCGGTGGCTGATGATGTTGCCGCTCGTGGCGCGGCGGTCGCCGGCGATCAGCGCGCCGTCGGCGTAGCGGATGGCCAGGACGGTTGTGCCGTGCGCGAGCTCGAACATCTTGGATACGTCGCCCGGTGGCAACGGGTTGGGCTGTCCGACCGCACGGAGCAGGTCGGTGAAGCTGGAACCGGGATCGTCGTCGGGAGTAAACCTTGCGCCTATCACGTTGCGGAGCGTATCCGGAACGCTCCCCCTACGGGGGACGTTGGCGCCTATTGTCCGCCCTTTTGGATGTAGCTCTTGACGAAGTCTTCGGCGTTGGTTTCGAGGACCTCGTCGATTTCGTCGAGCAGGTCGTCGAGATCGGTCTTGAGCTTCTCCCCCGTTTCGCTGGCTGCGGGAACCTCTTCGGTCACCTCATCCTCGCGTTGCGGGGCTGATTTCTTCTTCTGTTCGCGTTCTGCCATGGCGTGCAATCTCCTCAGTCTCGACCTTAGGTCCTCGGGGCGCCGTCGAGGCGCTCGATGAGTTCTCCGGCGGTCTTGCACTCCGACAACAAGGTACCCACATGGGCCTCGGTGCCACGAGTTGGTTCCATCATGGGTACCCGTCGCAGCGGGTCGATCCCGATGTCGAAGACGAGCGAATCCCAGTTGGCGGCCACAATACTTGGCGCAAAGCGTTTGAGGCATTCGCCACGGAAGTACGCCCGGGTATCGGTCGGCGGATCGGTCATGGCGGTGACGGCATCGGCGTCGTCGACGAGTTTGGTTGCGCCGAGGCGGGCGAACAACGACTTCTCGGGGCGCAGGTCGTGGTATTGGATGTCCATCGCCGCCAGTCGGGGGTCGTCCCAGTTGATGTCGTGGCGTTCCTGGTACTTGGAATAGAGCTCGTACTTGGTGATCCAGTCGACGTCGCCGGCGAGCGACGCAGGATCGGATTCGAGTGCTTCGAGCGTGTGCTGCCAGCGGTCGAGCACCAATTCGATGCTGTGGCCGCCCATGTGTGCGGCGCCACGCTCGTCGACGTAGCGCCGTGACTGCTCGTACAGATACCACTGCACCTCGCGCGCCGAGACCGTGGTGCCGTCCTCGAGTTCGTGGGCCTGGTTCATCGCCAGGTCGTACGAGACCGCTCGCAGGGTTTGGACCGGGTTGGCGAACTTGAATTCTCTATCGATGTAGTCGTCTTCGATCATGGAGAGCACGATGCCGGTCGTGCCGATCTTCATGAAGGTCGCGACCTCGCACATGTTCGCATCGCCCACGATGACGTGGAGCCGCCGGTACTTGGAGGCGTCGGCGTGGGGCTCATCACGGGTGTTGATGATGGGGCGCTTCAGCGTGGTCTCGAGCCCAACCTCTTCTTCGAAGAAGTCGGCCCGAGCCGTGAGCTGAAATGGGACCTCGTACTTGTCGAGGCCTACGGCCTCGGTGCCGATCTTGCCCGCACCGGTGAAGATTTGGCGGGTGATGAAGTGCGTGGTTGCGTGGGTGACGATGCGGCCGAAGGGGCAGTTGCGGTCCATGAGGTAGTTCTCGTGGGTGCCGTAACTGTTGCCCTTGCCGTCGCTGTTGTTCTTGTAGACGACGAGTTCTTGGCCGGGGGGCAGGAATGAGTCTTTGGCCGCCTGCATCGATCGGATGGCGATGAGCTCGCCGGCTCTGTCCCACCGCACGGCGGACAGCGGGTCGGCGACCTCGGGCGTGCTCATCTCGGGATGTGCGTGATCGACGTAGTAACGGGCGCCGTTGGTGAGTACCGCGTTGACCAGGTGGGTTTCGACCTCCGGCGGAAGTGAACCGACCGGGGCCATGCCTCGGGCGTCGTTCGACGGTGTCTCGTCCTCGAAGTCCCAACCGACTCGGGATCGGTTCGAGCTGGGGTCGCCAACGGCGTTGAGATACGCGTTGATGAGCATCGAGGATGCGGCGATCGGATTGGATTCGTCGGCGCCCCGGAGCACGATGCCGTACTCGGTCTCTATGCCGTAGGTCTTCTGAATTGCCATGTGCGGGTCACACTACTCATCGGGCTGGTGCATCGGTGGACGAAGGCGGCCGCACAGGTGTTGGGCGGCGCGGGATGCCGATCGTTGTGGCCCGAGCGTTACTTCGTGTCGTACA
>CBESNZ010000180.1:0-6916 GCA_965531045.1 uncultured Acidimicrobiales bacterium | reverse complement strand
CGGCGGTGCGGTCGAGCACCTCGAGCTTGGTCGGCTCGTCGAGCAGTTGGACGAACCCGGTATCCATGTTGACCGCCGGCGTCAGGCCGGCTCCGACGGTGCGGACGACGTGCGCCTCGAACCCCGGCCAGTCGATCTCACCATCGGCGAGGTGCGGCAACAGAATCGCCGACATGCCGACGATCGTGCGGCCGGGCTGTACCGGTGGAAGCGCAACAGAACCGTTCATGGACGCATCGTACGCGGAGGCAGCAAGGCGTCACGATTTCCCTACACTCGGCTCGAAGCACACACTGTAAAGCATGGGAACTTCACGATGACCCCCTCCAACGTGTTCCTCGGAACCGTCGCAATCGAACCGAACCGATGGGCAACCGTCGACCCGTCGTGGAACCCCACCATCCGGGTTTCCGAATGGCTCGACCGGATTCAGGCGGCCGGGTTCGACGGCATCGAGCTGTGGGAACGCCACTTCGCCGACGTCGACGGGGCCGAGCGGGCAGCGATCCGTTCGCATGCCCTCCCGGTATCTGTCTTCAACTCGTACGTCTCCTTCGACGAACCGGAGCCCGACGAGCGCGAAAAGGCGGCGGCCAACGCCCTCGAACTGCACTCCGAAGGAATCAAGTACAACGTCGGCAACGACCCTGACGCACAAGAGGACTACGCAGAGCGACTCGAAGAAATGCTCGCCGAGCTGCCGGCCAATGTCGCCATGCTCTGCGAATGCCACTCCGGCATCTCCATCGCTGAAGAACCCGCCGTCGCCGCCGCGATCTTCGAAGCTGCGGCGCTTCCCAACCGGGCGCAGGCCATCGTGCACCTCAACGAAACCCCCGACCTGCTCCGGGCCCGGTTCCACGCCTATGGCGATCGCATCACCCATGTGCATGTCAACTTTCTGCTCCCCGACGGCGCAGGAGCACCGTTGCTCAGCGACATTCGCGGCGACGTCGAGGCGCAAGTGGGGCTTCTGGCCGAACTGGGGTTCAACGGCAGCTGGACCATCGAGTTTGCCCACGGCCTGCTCACCGAGAACGACAACCCCGCGTTCATCCTCGAGAGTGCAACGGCCGACCTCGCAGTCCTGCGCGACATCCTCGGCTAGCGAGTCATGTCCCACGAACGCCCCAACATCGTGTTGTGCCACTGGGATGGCCTCGATCTGGTAGCAGACCACTCAGCCGAGCTGCTCAATGCGGTGGGCACGCTGCTGAACCGCAAACCGCTCGGCGACCCGAACGATCCCCGCGCGGATGACCTACTCGCACGAGCCGATGTGATCCTCGGGCATTGGGGTTGCCCACGAATCGACGCGGCGTTTCTCGACCGCGCGCCGAATGCCGGGCTCTTCGCCTACGCAGCCGGCACCGTAAAAATGACCGTCGATGCGTCCGCATGGGGCCGGGGCCTGCGCATCACCTCTGGCGCCAACGCCAACGCCGAACCGGTCGCCGAGTTCACCCTCGGCGCGATCCTGCTCGCCAACAAGGACGTCTTCTGGCAACGCGACCTGCTCCGCGACCCCACGCTGCAACGCCAGCAGCCGGTACGACCGGTCGGGAACTACGACAAGACCATCGGCATCGTCGGCGCCTCGCTCATCGGCCGCCGGGTGATCGAACTGCTCAGACCCTTCGCCAACCTGCACGTGTCGGTGTACGACCCTTTCCTCACCGACGACGAGGCCACAAACCTCGGGGTCACCAAGATGGAACTCGACGACCTGTGTGAGACCGTCGACATCTTGTCCATTCACGCCCCGGACCTGCCGAGCACCGAGAACATGATCGGCGCCGACCAACTGGCCAAGCTTCGCACCGGTGCAACACTCATCAACACCGCACGCGGCCGATTGCTCGACCACGACGCGCTGACCACCGAGATCCTCTCGGGTCGGTTGTACGCCATGCTCGACGTCACGCACCCCGAACCCTTGCCCGACGATCACCCGCTGCGCACTGCGCCGAACGTCTATCTGACGCCGCACACCGCCGGCACGCAAGGAACCGAGCTGGCCCGCATGATCGAGTACGCGGCCGAAGAGATTCGGCGTTGGTCCGCAGGCGAACCCGCTTTGAACGAGGTCACCCAAGACCAACTGGAACGGCTGGCTTAGGTACCGCTGCCGTACAGTCCGAGCGCCTCGGCCTGGTCCTCGTCCATGGAATAACTCTCGTCGGGTCCCGGGAAGTTGCCCGACCGCACATCGGCGGCGTATCGGGCGATCGCGTCGACCGACACCGACTTCACGTCGGCGTAGCGCCGCACGAACTTGGGGACGAAACGATCTTCGATGCCGAGCACGTCGTGGTACACCAGCACCTGACCATCGCAGCCGCCGCCGGCGCCGATACCGATCGTCGGGACGTCGACGGCATCGCTCACCATGTCGGCAACCGGATTCGGAATGCCTTCGAGCACGATCGCACACACGCCGGCGTGGGCGAGTGCCTTGGCGTCGGCCACGATTTCGAGCGCGGCTTCGGCGTGTTTGCCCTGCACCTTGAAGCCGCCCATCGTGTGGACCGACTGCGGGGTGAGGCCGATATGGCCCATCACCGGGATCTCGGCGTCGAGTATGGCTTCGATCATCGGCAAGCGTTTGCGGCCACCTTCGAGCTTGACCACTTCGGCGCCGGCGCGAATCAGCGTCGCGGCATTACGCACGGTTTCCTCGGCGGAGACGTGGTAGCTCATCCACGGAAGGTCGCCCACGATCAGGCAGTTCGGTTTGGCGCGCGCGACCGCAGCGGTGTGGTGCGCCATGTCTTCGACGGTGACCTGCAAGGTGTCGTCGTAGCCAAGTACCACCATGGCCAGCGAATCACCGACGAGGATGAGGTCGGCCCCGGCCTCCGATGCCATACGGGCACCGGGTGCGTCGTATGCCGTCACCATGACCAGCTTGTCGGCCCCGGGGTTGCGGTTATGCGCCGCAAGGGCGGGAGCGGTGAGCTTTTTTGCGCCCGTGTTTTTTGCGCCCATGACTGGGCTCCTTTCGGGTCCAGCGCCCTGTCCTGTTAAGACATGTATGGCTGCCGGCCGTGGAATGAATCTTAGGGACACCGCCCGATGCCCGCAAGCCCCGCAACGGATCTGCAATGCAATGAGCCGGCGTCGGCCACCATGCGCTCGAACGACATCGGGACGCCAGATAGTGCTTTTCATTTCGAATCGCGCGGCGCAAGCTACCGACAACAGCAGGCGCGAAGTCGCTGCGAGACGGTATGTGTCGACGGGCGACCTCGCGGGATTCCAGGGGCCTGGTTCAGCGCGCCCTGGCAAGAGCGGAGGAAGTCATGTCATCACGTTGGAAACGCAACATCGTTGGGAAGGCGGTTGGGAAGCCGGTTGGAAAATATCGACTTCCCGTCCGAATCGCCGCAATGGTCGGCGTGCTCGGCTTGTTCGCCGCCGCAACGCCGGCGGCCGCAAGCGGCGGCTTCGCCGGACCGATCTTCGGCCTCTCGACCGCGCCGAACGGCACGTTGGTGGTCGCCGATGCCGGCGCCGGCATCGTCAGTCTCGGTGACCGTGGCCAGACCTACCCACTTCTCGGCATCAGCGACATGTCGGCCATCGGTCGACACGCCTTTTGGGCCGTGGCATCGGGCGAAGACGGCGAGACCGACTCCGGGCAAGGCCTGTATCGCATCATGAAACACGGGAACCGCCAGATCGCCAACACCTTCCGGTTCGAGAACAAACGCAATCCCGACGGCGCCGATGTGGACACGAACCCCTTCGACGTGGAAACCCTGAATCGACGGAGCGCTCTGGTGGTCGACTCCGGCGCGAATGACCTCCTTCGGGTGGTGTACGGAGGCAGAGGTGCGAACAAGAAGGGCCGCATCGAGGCGCTGGCGATCTTCCCACCCGAGATCGTGTCGACCAGCAATATTCAGCAACTGGCCGGTTGCCCGAATGTGATGATTCCCGACTTCGCCGATATCTGTGACGTGCCCGAGATGCCCGCCGAGGCGGTCCCGACCAGCGTCGCGGTCGGACCCGACGGGTCCTACTACGTCGGCGAGCTGAAGGGCTTCCCGGCGCCGACCGGCGAGTCAAACATCTGGCGGGTCGATCCGACGGCACACTGGGCCCAGTGCGGGTCGAGTCCCGATTGCGTCAAGGTGTTCGACGGCGGGTTCACGTCGATCATCGACCTGACCTTCGGCCCCGACGGCAAGCTCTACGTGGCCGAGATGGATGTCGACAGCTGGGCGGCGGTGGAGATCTTCGAGTCCGGACAAGGCGGTCAGGTCAGCGCCTGTGACGTGCACACGCTGGACTGCACGGTCGTGGCCAGCGGCATTCCGATGCTCACCGCCATCGCCTTCGACGGGGACGGCCAATTGTGGGCCACCACCAACGCCCTGATTCCCGATATGGCCGAGGTGATCGCCATCCCCTGAACCGCCGAACTCTGAACCGCCATCCTCTGACCCACAGGATCTGTGGGTCAGAGGATGTAGCTCTTCTGCAGGTGATTCCACGCACAGCCGGGACACACTTCGACCACGTAGCCCGTGAAGTTGCCCTTGCGCCGAGCGAGGCGGGCGAGTTCTTCCTTCGTCAGCACGCAACGACCACCGGGCGGTAGGCGCGGGCCGAAGACGTAGGTGACGTGGCGAACATTGGTCTGTTCACAGATTGGGCACAACTCGTCGGTGTCGGTCCCGCAGTGCGCAGCGTTGCGCCGCAGTTCGGATTGCGCATCGCACACCTGCATCGTGGACAGCGAGCCGGCCCGCCACTGCGCCAACGTGTGCTGACGGGCGAGGCGATAGTCGATGTCCCCGGGGACCGAGTTCGTAGCTGCGTCTGAGAGTCCGAGCTTCATTTGCCCGCCAGGGTAGAGGGCGAGCGCCTCCAACGACAGATCAGGTCGTATCCGAAGTGGGGACGGGCACCCGCCACCGCCCGTACTAGGTCGGGGGACCCACGACTGTTGGCCACAGAGCTGACACACTGGTGTGATGCCCGAGCGTTCCTACCACCGCTACTCCACGTCGTTTCCAGCGGGATTGAAGCGACCATCCGATCGCGTCGAGTTCGGCCCGGACCTACCGGAGTCACTCGATCGCCGCTTGCTGTCCGACCTCTCGGGTAAGCGCGTGCTCGAACTGGGTTGCGGAATGGGTCACAGCGCAATCGCCATGACTCGCATGGGAGCGAAGGTCATCGGCGTCGAACCCGACGCCAAACAGATCGAACACGCACGAGACCTGCAGCTCAACGAAGAGGTCAACTTCGAGATCAGGAACAGCGACCTCGTCGACTTGGCCGGTTTCCGCGAGAACTCCTTCGATGCGGTCATCAGCGTGTTTGCGTTGGCGTCGATTTCGGACCAGGACCGCGTCTTTCGGCAGGTCCATCGCATCCTTCGCCCCGAGGGGCCGTTCGTCGTTTCGCTCCCCCATCCAGCCAGCGCCATGGTCGACCTGCTCAGCGAGACGCCCGACGTGCTGGTGCAGTCGTACTTTGCGCCCGAGCCACTGGGCAGCGGACCATCGCTCACCTACCCGCGCTCGATCGCCGACGTCTTCACCGGGCTGGTGCGGGCCAACTTCCGCGTCGACACGATCGTCGAACCCCAACCCACGGGGACGTCGAAGGTCCCGACCACCGTGGTGTTGCGGGGCAAGAAAGTCGGAACCTGAGCCACAGCCACGCAATCGACCCCTGCGGTCGAGGAGCCTCTGCGGTCTAGGAGGTTGCGTACCAATCCCGGAGAAGCGCTTTGGCCTTCTCTTCGGTGAGGGGTCCATGTTCAAAGCGGTGGTCGAGCAGTACCTGGTTGGCCTGCCCGACCTTGCGGCCGGGTGCGATGTCGAGCAACGCCATGATCGCCTCGCCGTCGAGCGGCGGAGACCAATCGGTCAGGTCCTCCTCGAGAGCGTCGAGCGTCGTCGCCAACCGATCGGCACGAGCGGCGTCGATGGCGCGAAGCACCGCCAACGACCGAGTTCGGAGCGGACCCACCCGGTGGGCGAAACGTCGGGCCAACGATTCGTCGACCCCGCCGCTTTGCGCGAGGGCCAGTGCGGCCGCGACCGTCTTCGCCGATGCCACCTCGTCGTTCGACATCTTCAGGCGACGGGCGGCCGATGCCACCGCATTTGGTCCGAGGCCGACCCATGCGTACGACAGGCGGGTTTCTGCGTCGGCAGGAAGACCCGCCAATGTGTCGAGGTCGACCGACCCGAGCTCGGGTGCTATCGCCGTATCGAGCCCGGTGCGCCGCATCAGCGACAGACCCGCAATCGGGTTGGGGGCGCCGTACAACTTCAGCAACTCCACACGAATGCGTTCGTCGG
This sequence comes from uncultured Acidimicrobiales bacterium, assembly GCA_965531045.1. Lineage (GTDB taxonomy): Bacteria > Actinomycetota > Acidimicrobiia > Acidimicrobiales > SHLQ01 > CBESNZ01. The sequence goes on along the minus strand of CBESNZ010000180.1, from coordinate 593 downwards.
CGACGATCGCCAGCCGGTCGAGCATCGACGCGATGGCGATCTCCACTCGCGGAACCGGTACCAGGTCGGCGCGCGCCGCAAAGCGGGCCGCCCGCAGCATCCGCAGCGGATCGTCGCTGAACGACACTTCGGGGTCGAGGGGAGTGTCGAGGCGATGCGCCGCCAGGTCGGACGCGCCGCCAAACGGATCGATGAGCTCACCTTCCGGTAGGCGCCGGGCCATGGCGTTGACCGTGAAATCGCGACGCGCCAGATCGTCCTCGATCCGGTCGCCGAATGCCACCGCCGGTTTGCGACTCTCCGGGTCGTACACGTCGGCTCGATGCGTGGTGATCTCGTAGGCGACGCCGCCGATCCGTGCGCCGATCGTGCCGAATCGTTCACCCTGCGTCCACATGGCATCGGCCAAGGGGCGGAGTAGCGACTTGACCTGCTTCGGCGGCGCGTCGGTCGTGAGATCGACGTCGTCGAGTTCGGCGATGTCGACACCACGAAGGTGATCTCGCACGACGCCGCCCACCAGGAACAGCTGCCGATTCGCGGCGGCAAACGCGTCGGCCAACGGCCGACACGACATTGTTTTTCTTTGGCAC
>CBESNZ010000179.1:0-6936 GCA_965531045.1 uncultured Acidimicrobiales bacterium | reverse complement strand
GCTTCAAGGTGTGGATCGCACCGCTCAACGTACAAAATCCTGTGGTCGCCCGCAGTGGCTGGGGCAAGCGTTTCACCCAGCAGGAGGTCAACGAGGCCTACGTCGCCGAGATGAAGCGGGTCGGGCGTCACCCCAAGCTCCAGTGGTCCCGACCGGTATGGCTCGGCGACGACCTCTTGACGCTGAGCCAATGGGGCTTCACCGCCGATGACTTTGCCCAAGCCGAGGATGTCGTCGACATCGACCCAGCGCTGACGCGGCGGACACTGGCCGTCCGGTCGAGCGACACCGATGACCCTGCGGTGATCGAGGCCAGGGACCTGGCTTCGACGGCGCAGCTGCTCGAGGCCTACGCCACGGGCCGTCTACCGATCGATGGCATGGCCAAGCTCTCGGCTCACGTTCGCATGTACGACGGCAGCTATCCCGAGCGGCGGGTCGATACCGAGGGGCCGCACCGCGTCTTCGATCTGCTCGGGTTGATCGCGACGATGGTCGATGCCCACCTGGAGATCCACAGCCTGGTGGCCGACGGTCCGGTGGTCAGCGCCCGTTTCCGGGTCACCGGCGAACTGGTCGGGTCGTTCGCAGGCTATGCGCCCGGCGAACGGGTCGCGGCCGAGATCACGTCGACGTACCGCTACGACACCTACGGGCTGGTGATCGAGCAGTGGACCCACGTCGATATGGGCGTTTCCGAGTAGAGCATGCGGTCGGGCGAGACCCCGACCGCATCGTCGCTCACTGCACTACGACCGCTCAGGTTTCGTTGGCCGTCGCAACGTCGATCACGCCGTCACCGTCGTGATCCTCACCATCGAGCGCATCGAGAATGCCTCGGTCGATTGGTTCGCCGGCGGTGTTTCGCCAGTTGCTCGGCCGGATCGGCACCAGCTCGGAATCGAAGTCCTCGTTCGGATTGACCACGATGGCGGTCACCATGCCGAACATGCCATCGGTGCGCTCGACGTGGCTCAGGATGTGGCAATGCCAAACCCACGTGCCGGCATCATCGGCCCGCATCAGCACGGTGTAGCGCTCGCCCGGGGCGATGTTGAGTGTGTCGACGTAGTACGGAACGTCGAGCGGGATGCCGTCCTTTGCATACACCAGCTGCGGGAACTGGTGCAGGTGCATCGGGTGAATCTGCAAACCCTCGTTGTAGTAGGTGATGCTGGCCCAATCGCCCTGGTCCAGTACCAGCGGCTCGGTGGCCGGAAAGCTCTTGCCATTCAGACTCAACCCGATGGTTCCGGCGTCGTTGAGGATCATCGGCATGTCCACGGCCAGGTCGATCTGGTCGGGGATCGTGACCCCACTGATGGTCTGGCCGTACGGGATCGGGTTCTCGCCGACGCGGAACGCACCGAACATGCCGTTCACGACCTGCAATTGCGCATGGTTGTGCGCGTGGTACATGCCAATGGCATCGTCCTCGACCGTGAATTCGTAGGTGAACGTGCCCCCGTTCGGCTCGATGAGATCCTGGGTGTACGGAGCGACGCCGTCCTGGTCGTTGGGCGTGTGTACGCCGTGCCAGTGGATGTCGGTTCCCAATGGCAGGTTGTTCACCACGCGGAACTGCACGTTGTCGCCACGGTCCAGCAGAATCTGCGGCCCTGGCACCACGCCGTTGTACGTCCACGCTTCGACCATCTTGCCGGGTTCGACCTCCCAGTCGACGATCTCGGCGGTGAGGTCGAATACCTTTGTGCCATCGGGGAGAATCTCGGTTGGTTCGAGGACGGGGTTGCCCTTGCCCTCGGTGGCGGCCGGGAACGCCAACATCGATTCCATCATCGCGCGATCCATCTCGGCGTAGTCCATGTCGGGGCCGCCATGATCGGTTGCTGCGGCGCCACCGGTCTCGGCGGTCGTGCCGTCGCCGGTGATGGTCAGCGTGTTGACCATGCCCGATGTCTCGTGGCCGGCGATGGTGCAATACAGCTCGTAGGTACCAGGAGCCATCTGACCGGCATTCAGGCTCTGCGTGCCGCCCGGGCCGAAATCGATCGTCGTGGCACCGGTCTCACGTAAGGCGAGGTTGTGCGCCGTCGACCCGCTGTTCTCGGCCACGAGCGTGACCTGGCCCGCCGGGGCCACGAGGTCGCCGTCGATGGAGAATTCTGTCAGGCTCAGGTTCAGCGTCGTGCTGGCTGCAGCCGTAGCTGCGCCGGCCTCGTCATCTTTTGTGGCTTCGAGGCCCAGCACAATCGCCACGAGACCGAGCATCCCGATGAGCATGCCGCCCAGAATGAGGCGCAACATGAACTTTCCGCTGTCGTCGGCGGGGGCTTGGACGTACACCACGTTGGGAGCAGAATTCGGCCCGGTGTCAGGCCGGGGGCTGGTGGTCGTCATGTCGTGGCTTCTCCATGTGGGCGCGTGGCAACGCGAGACAATCACCACGGGGGAACGGCACTTAGTGAAAACGGTTCGGCCGATCGACAGAAGGGACTTAGGTCACTTCCGTCCCCGTTCGGCTCCGCATGCGCTCCTCCTCGATATCGGGCCGACGCCTATGATCGGCTCATGGATCTCGAACTGCTCATGGACGAACTCACCAATTGCATGGCGGCCGGTGACGTCGAGGGCCTCACTCAGAAATGCGCTCCCGACTGTCGCGTGAAGCAGAACGTGGGCGAAGAGGGCGGCCTCGACGATCTGCTTGCGTTGATCGGGGGCATCTCGGCGGCCGGCGTGAGTGTGAGCTACAGCGACATCCGCCGCGTCGTGGGCAAGTCGGCCGTGACCGAGCAGCATCTGGTCACGCTGCGGCGATCGGACGGCGTGGAGACCCGCATCGATGTCTGCGTCGTCGTGCGTTTCGGGGCCGACGGCCGTGTGATCAGCATCGACGAATACCTCGACGGCTCGGGCTTGGCGCAACTGCTCGGCTGACCGCCACCCGACGGCCGCAGTCGAGCGAGTTCACTCGACGCCTTCCTCCGGGATGAAGAGCGCCTCGATAGGTTCGCCAAAGACAGCCGAGATCTTGAACGCCAGCGGGAGACTGGGGTCGTAGCGGCCGTTCTCGATGGCATTGATCGTCTGACGGGAGACCCCGAGCAGGTCGCCCAGTGCTCCCTGGCTCAGCGACCGTTCCCGTCGCAGCTCGCGTAGGCGGTTGTGCATTAGAGCGGAGCGTTGCGGCGCACTCCGACGACCACCCATGCAGCCATTCCCGACGCGTAGATCACCCAAGGCCCCCAGCGATTGGTGTCGAGCCCGGCCATGGCGAGGAATCCAACGGTGAGGGCCACGACCATCGAAACCCCAAAGCCGGCCGCCATCGAATGGAGCTGCGCCTGTTGCTGCATCTCGTCGATGCGGGCGAGGTGTCTGCTGACGGCTCGCACGCCCCAAAGCGCCGGGATCACCGGCGTCAGGGCAACGATGTATTTCCACCACGCCGCGTCGTCGAAGTCGACCAGCATCGTGACCGCGAAGATGACGACGACATACCCGACGACGGCGGGGGCAAAATCGCGGTTGTACGCCGCACCGATCTTCTTCTCAACGGAGTTCTTCTCTGATTTGACCATGCGGACGATAGTAAAGGAACCTTTCCAAATGTCAAGGTCCTTTTACACCGGCCGGGTGGGGGAACGGTGGGGCAACGGCGCGTCAGGTGCCGCAGAACGTTTGGAAGTTGGCGTTGAACTCGTCGGGCGCGGGAAGGCCGAACGCCGCTCGGCTCGGATCGTCCACATAGGGATTCGTGACCGCGGCCAACAGATCGACAAACGGACCGGTGTCGCCGCCCTCGGCGGCCTTCAGTGCATGATCGACCAAGTGGTTGCGGGGGATGTACACGGGATTCACCGCGTCCATGCCGTCGGCGACCGCAGCGAGATCGGCCGACGGGCCAAGGGCGGCGTGCCATCGTTCGATCCAACCGTCGAGGTCGGTGGTGCCGTCGAACAGTGCGTCCAACGGCGCCCGATCGCCGCGCAATGAGGCGGCCAGCGCCCGATAGCTGCCGGTGTAATCGACCCGATGCTCATGCAACATGCCCAGCCACTCGGAAAAGAGGTCTTGCTCGGCATCGGTCTCTCCGACCAGCCCGAACTTCGATCGCATACCCGCGGTCCAATACGCCATGAACCGGTCGCCAAACGAGTCGAGCACTGCCTTGACCTGCTCGATCGCGGCGTCGACATCGTCGCCGAGCAGCGGAATGAGGGTTTCGGCCAGGCGGGTGAGGTTCCATTGCGTGATCGACGGCTGGTTGCCATACGCGTAACGGCCGTCACGGTCGATCGAGCTGAACACCGTGGCCGGATCGAACCGATCCATGAAGGCACAGGGCCCGTAGTCGATCGTCTCGCCGGCGATCGTGACGTTGTCGGTGTTCATGACGCCATGGACAAACCCCACCAACATCCACTGCGCCACCAACGAGGCCTGCGCATCGGTCACCGCCTCGAGCAGACCGACATAGCTGTCCTCGAGGGCGGCCAGTTCGGGGTAGTGCCGAGAGATCGCGTGGTCGGCCAAGCGCCGCAGCACGTCGATGTCGTCGAGGCGAACGGTGTACTCGAAGGTGCCGACACGAAGGTGGCTCGACTGCACCCGGGCGAGGACGGCGCCCGGGAGATACCCCTCACGGATCACCTGCTCGCCGGTTCCGACAACCGCCAACGCCCGACCGGTCGGGATGCCGAGTGCGTGCATGGCTTCGGCGAAGAGAAACTCGCGAAGCATCGGACCAACGACCGCCTTGCCATCGCCGCCCCGCGAAAACGGGGTGCGACCCGAACCCTTGAGGTGAAGGTCGAAGCGGCGGCCGTCGCCATCGACGAGCTCGCCGAGCAACACTGCCCGTCCATCGCCGAGTCGCGGTGAATAGCCACCAAACTGATGACCCGCATATGCCATTGCGACGGGATTCGAATTGTCCGGCACCTCGCTGCCGGCCAGCACGGCCGCCCCCTCGGGAGAACCGAGGCGATCGACGTCGATCCCGAGATCGGCGGCCAACGCCGTGTTCAACGCCAGGATCGTCGGCGTCGGCACCGGCAACGGCGCCGCGGAAATCGACAGCTCGGGTACGTCGTCGACGAAGCTGTTCTCGAAGGTGAACAGCAGATCGTTGCGGTCGGCCACGGGGGCGGTGGGTGGTTGGGCGTTCATCTCGGGCTCTACGTTCGTCGGCATTCGTTCGCGGGGACTAGGTCAACTACGCGTAGGCGACTTGGCAGAAGCCGTGGTTGCAGTAGCCGCCGGGATTCTTCGCCAGGTACTGCTGGTGGTAGTCCTCGGCGTAATAGAACTCGCCGACCGGCGCGATCTCGGTGGTGATGTCGCCGAACCCGGCCGCTGCGAGCTTCGCCTGATACTTCGCTCGGGTGGCGTCGGCTGCCGCCAACTGCTCGTCGGAGTTGGTGTAGATCGCCGAACGGTATTGGCTGCCGACATCGTTGCCCTGACCCATGTACTGGACGGGATCGTGGTTCTCCCAGAACACCGCCAGCAGCTCATCGATCGTGACGACGGTCGGGTCGAAGACGATGAGCACCGCTTCGGTGTGCCCGGTCATCGAGGTACAGGTTTCGTCGTAGGTCGGGTTGGGCGTCGTTCCGCCGGCGTAACCGACGGCCGTGCTGTAGACGCCTGGCATCTGCCAGAAGAAGCGCTCGGCCCCCCAGAAACAACCCATCCCGACGACGAGGGTGTCCATGCCATCGGGCCATGGGCCAACCAGCGGGTTGCCGTTGACCACGTGGCTGGCAGCGACGGGCATTGCGGTGGCGCGACCGGGGAGGCAGTCTTCGGGCGCAGGAGGTGGGGCGGGCTTACGAAACATGTATCTATCCGTTCTCGTAGTTCTGTACTGAGTACTAACGCATCTGCCCGTCGTGACGTTCCTCTGCCGCAGAAGAATCTGCAGCCTTCGGCCTCCCGTCCGCAGCGAACAGCGCGGGCCATCCGCCCGTGTGGATGAACACGACGTTTTGCCCAGCGGTGAATCGCCCCTCATCAGCCAGGCCCAACACTCCGGAGAAGCCCTTTCCCGAGTACGTGCGGTCCATCAGCCAACCACCACGAGTCGCGGCGAAACCGATGGCAGCATCACCGGCCTCGGTCGGGACGGCGTAGTCGTCACCGATCCATCGCCCATCGACCTCGACGTCGGCCGGACCGATGCGAACCTCGGGCAGGCCCATCAGGTCGAGCACCTTGTCTCCGAGCACGGCGACATCGGGCAGCCCGATGTTGACCCCTTTCGCGACGCCGATGGCGATGACCGCCGGAACCGTGCGACCCTGAGCGGCCAAGGCGGCGCGGCCCGCCAACAACCCGGCGTGGGTGCCGCCGCTCGACGACGTGAACACGACCGCCGCCGGCGCGAGGCCGGTCGCATCGCACTGGTCGACGAGCTCGACGAAGGCGTCGGCGTAGCCGAGGGCACCGACCGCGGTGCTTCCACCGATCGGGATCGAATAGGGCGCGCGCCCTTGGTCTTCGAGACGTTGGGTGAGCTCGCGACGCGCCACCTCCAGCTGATCCCACGCGTTCTCCGCGACCCCGGTGAAGTGCAGGTGAGCGCCAAACAGAGTCGAGAGCAGTTGGTTGCCCGAGGCCTCGTTCGGCTGATCACCCGACAGCACCAGGTGGACTTCGAGGCCGAGCTTTGCACCGGCCGCCGCCGTCATCCGACAGTGGTTCGACTGGCCCGCACCGACGGTCACGAGCGCGCCCGCACCCATCGCGACGGCCTCGCCGCACAAGAACTCGAGCTTGCGGGCCTTGTTGCCACCGCCGCCGAGACCCGTGAGATCGTCGCGCTTCACCCACAGGTTGACGCCGTTGCCAATGGTTGGACCGGCTTCGAGCGGGGTCGGACGACTCGCGAGCAGTGCCCGGTGCAGATGCTGGAACATGCGGGCAAACCTAGGAGCGCTGAGCGGTCACCGTCGCATGATCGAAATC
>CBESNZ010000178.1:0-7010 GCA_965531045.1 uncultured Acidimicrobiales bacterium | reverse complement strand
TCATCGACCGCGGCCAGGATGGGTTTGGCCGCAGCGGGTGGCAGCGCGACACGGATGATCGTCATGCCGTCGCCGTCGGTGTAGCTGGAGAGACGGCGGCACTGGTACAAGAGCGAGTCTCGCTCATCGCCGTCGTCGTCGGCCTGGTCGAGGGCCTGCGCGATGGCGGTGGTGAGACGGGCCGCGGATCGTTCGTGGGCGAGGGCGAGGAATTGGGCCTCGTTGTCCGGGTCGGCCCACCGAGTGAGGATGCGGACCTTGGCGTACGAAAGTTCGTTCGCGGAAAACGCAGCATCGACGAGACAAAGGTCGCGCAGCGCATGGCCGACTCGGATCCATTCCCGGGCGGTTGAGCTGTGGATCTGCAGTCGCTGGGCGATGCCGAGCGCGGGGTTGGCCACGCCGTGCCGGAACCATTCGAGCTCGTCGTCATAACGGGCGGCAAGGTGCACCGTGCGGTAGTGGTTGGCGTTGAGCTCCCAACCGAGCATCTCGAGCTCTTCGCCAGCGGAGCGCTCGTGTGGTGCTGCCTTGGATTCAGGGCAGCAATGTGATGGGCAGGTGGGGGATGGGCAGGCAGCAAGCACAGCAGTTCCTCGGAGCGTTTGATTCTTGAACGACGAGGACTGCCGGAGTTGTCGGTGAGGCAATCAAACACCCGGCCGGTTGCCGCAGAGCACAACCGACAATGCCATGCTACCGACGGCCTGTGACAGCCAAGATCTCCTCGCAGATTCGGCCGAGTGCCGTCGGTCGGGCCACAATGCCCCGGTGTCCGACCACCTGACGCCCGCCGGCCTCCTGGCCACCGATATCGAGTTCGATCGCGAGCGTCTGATTCCGCACGCCACCTTCGACCACTATGGCGCCGGCGTGTACCGGCGCCGGATACGCATGGTGAATCATCGGACTGCCTCGGACGGGCAAACCGGCCGGACGACGGGTGAACTCGAGGACGACTTCCATCATTTCCGCGTGGAGATCATTCACGACGGCAGCAACATCGTCGAAGCGAACGGCACCGGGCTTCGCGGACCGTGGGTCACGTGCATGGAAGCCGATCGTCCGCTGCGTGAGATCGAGGGGCATCCGTTGACCGCGTCATCCACCGGTATTGGTGCGTACACCGCGCCCACGATGAATTGCACCCACCTGTTCGACCTCACCGGCCTGACCGTGGCGCACACACAACGCGACGTAGCCGAGCGGGTGTATGACTTCGCCGTGGCCGATGTGCAAGACAGCGAGGGCACCCGTGAGTTGGCGGCTTGGCGCGACGGCGAGCAGGTGCTGCGCTGGACGGCGTCGACCGCCGAGGTGTTCGAACCGCCGGAGTGGCGCGACGCACCCCTGGCGGTGAAGTTCATTCCATGGGCGGCGCAGAACCTCGACCCCGAGACCGCCGAGGTCGCCATCGCTCTTCGCCGGGTCATCGCCATCTCGCACGGTCGAGTCATGGACCTCGACACGACGCCAACCGCAGCCGACCTCGGAGCCGGACCGAACGGGCGCTGTCATTCGTTTCAACCCGAGGTCGCGGTGAAGGCGATCCGAAACAAGAAGTCGGCCTTTGACTTCGCTGACCACAGCGAGCACATGCTGAGTGACATGGCGGTGCGTGACGCGTGACCGCGTTGCTGTGGCTTCACGGTTTGTCGCGGCCCAGAAATCGATGCGTTCCGAGGAGGAACCCAATCGTTCGGTCGACATTGCGGTCGACGGCCTCGCCGGTCTTCAGAGTCGAGATGTAGCGGATCTGTTCGCCTATGCGCCTGGGCGAATCGTCGAGCATCTGCATGTTTACGTACAGACGCCACGCCCCGCGAAATCTCACCAGCGTCTGCTGGTATGGCCTTCCGTTGATCGATCCGCGCACCGGGACGGGACTCTTGTCCCGACCGGCATCCCGGAAGACTTCGGCCAGTACGGCCTCCGGCAGGGCCACGAAGGGGTTTGCGTCGACGATCTGCAGCTCGACTCGCATGCGCTCCACGATTGCACGGTAGAACACGGTTCGGTCAGTCGGTAGTCGCTCAGTATGGTGACCGGAGCTTGATCCTGGGCTGCCCTGCCGTCAGGCTCCAGCAGCTGAACGTTCACGGAAATGAAGGCGATGGTGTCGGGTATGAAGTTTGCGGTTGAAACCACACGAGTGAGCTCCGATGGAGCAGAGCTGCACGTCGAAATGCGCGGTGAAGGGCCGGCCATCCTGTTGGTCGGGTGCCCGATGAACGCCTTGGCCTTCGCTCCCTTCGCCGATGAGTTGGCTGCCGACCACACGGTGATCACGACCGACCCACGAGGTATCAACCGGAGCACTGTTGTGGACCGTGATCTGGATGTGACCCCGGAGATCCTGGCCTCGGACTATCGGCACATCCTCGCTCACTTCGAACTGGAGAAGGTTTCGATTTTCGGGTCGTCCGGGGGAGCAGTGGCCGCACTCGCTTTCGCGCAGGCATCGTCCGAGCTGGTCGACACCGTCATCGCCCACGAGCCTCCGCTCGAGGAACTCCTCGACGATCGCAGCCTGCTGCGGGCCAACACCGAAGACATGGTCGAGGCGTACCTTGCCGGAGACGTCGCCGGAGCGTGGATCAAGTTCTTCGACGGCGCGAACATCCAGATGCCGCCGACCGAAGTGGCGGCATGGATCAACAACCGGACCGACGAACAAGAGCTCGCAGACGAGGCCTTCTTCTTCGCTCACACGATGCGTCCAACGAGCTGGTGGCAGCCGGATGTCGCCGCGCTGCGCGCCATCGGATCTCGCATCGTGATCGGCGTGGGTGCCGAGTCGACCGGGCAAGTCTGTGATCGAACCGCCACCGCCATGGCGTCACTTCTCGGCACCGTTCCGACCGTCTTCCCCGGTGACCACACCGGCTTCGTCGACCACCCGCAGAGCTTCGCGGCGACGTTCCGAAAAACCCTCGCCCCGACCGGCAACGGAGAGCTCCGATGAACCAGCGAAGCGAAGATCCAGACCAAGACACGATCTCGGTCGCCATAACCGGCCAGCGATTAGCGTTGTGCGACCTGCTCGAGCGGCTCCAACCGCAGGACTGGGACACGGCATCGCTGTGCGATGGGTGGACCGTTCGAGACGTCGTCGGCCACCTCACGCTCGCCACCGAAGAGACGTTTGGCGACATGGTCATGGGCATGATCAAAGCTCGTGGGAACTTCGACCGTATGACCAAAGGCACGGCGATCGCGCGAGCGCAGCGATTCGAGCCATCAGCGTTGATCGAACAGATCAGAGCGACGGCCAGCTCAACCCGTCGTGCCCCGATGAGCAGTCCGCTCGATCCGCTTGTGGACATCATCGTGCACACGCAGGACATCGCCCGACCCCTCCAGGTGTTCTACACACCACGACCGGACCACGTGACCCCCGCACTCGACCATGCGGTGGCGAGCCGCTGGTACGGAGGCAGAAAACGCTTTGCCGACGTCACCCTCGAGGCGACCGATGCCGATTGGACTGCCGGGAGCGGCGACCAACCCGCTGCCGGGGCGGTGACTGATCTTCTACTGATGGCCACCGGACGCGCCGCTGGGCTTGCAGGGTTGTCGGGTCCGGGGGTCGGACCGCTGAAACGCCGACTCAACCTGACGTGAGGAATCGAAACAAGAAAACGAACAACCGGGAAGGTGCAGCGCCCGTTCACAGGTTCTGCGTGCTGACGAGAAGCCCTGCCCGCACCGCATTCTCGCGCTGCTCCGAGCCGACTCGCATCGATGACGACATCGCCGGCGTCGGTCCGCCGCTCTTTGCCGCCGTGTGCGGATCATCTGCAATGCTGGCCAGCGCTCATGCCGTCAGATCGAACGCCCGCGTGTTCTCCGCCGGATCGTCCAGTTCCTCGATCGTGTCCGTCAATCCATCTCGAGCAATGTGCAGCGCCACAACGAGCGAAACCGCACCGAGGGCGAGTCCGGCGACAACATCGCTGACGTAGTGCATCCCCAGGTAGAGGCGAGACAAACACATGCCGATGGGGATCAGTGCGCCTACGAGCCACGCGGTTGTCCGGGCGGTTCGGTTGGTCGTGTGCCACGACACGATGAGTGCCAGTCCGATGTAGAACGTGGTGGCGGCCGCGACATGGCCTGACGGGAAGCTCTCCGTCGGCGCCGAGGCAAGCCGCTCGACCGGTGGCCGCGGACGACCCACCAGGTAGCTGGACAGGCCATACACGCTGACCTCCAGGACGAGCGCACCAAGGAGGAAGGCCCAGTCGTGCCAGCGCCGCAGGGCCAGCGGGAACGCCACGCCCAGGACCGCGATGAGGCCGATCTTGACCGGAGTGTTCGACGGGACCGACGCGACCGTGGCCACATCGTCCCACCCGGTCGTGCGTTGGTCCTCCAACCAGAGACTGAGGTCGGCTTCGGCCTCGCCGAGCGCCGACGGCTCGAACCACTCGACCACCGCGATACCGGCCAGCGTCCAAACGGCTGTCATTGCGACAAATGCCGCGGCGAACCAGGCCAAGCTCGTCCAGGTGTAGGCCACACTTTGAGCGGATGCATCTGCGGCCGGTGGCCAATCCGTGCCGAACGGGGGAGGTGGGGTCGCTTCATGGCTGCAACAACTTCGCCAGCGCGCGGTCGCTGCGACTCATGGTGACCGAGCGACGGGAGCGCCGCCACACGGCCTCGATATCGGCCGTGCTCGAGGCCAGGACGGCGGGATGTACGTAGGAAGATCGAGCGACGGCGCGGGTGTTGCCGAGCGCCTCGGCGGCGACATCGACAGAACCGACGCGTCCGAGGCCTTCAACTCTTCCCTCGAGGGCCTGCCGTGAGCCGCCCCAGGTACGGAAGTCCTTGGCCGAGAACGATGGACCAGCGACGAGCGCGATCGCCGCGTTCACGTCAGTTGCGGTCACCTCCTGAGTTTCGCCGTCGGCATCCTCGTACGTGAATAGACGCTCGTCGTTTGCCTCGGCAAGGGTTGCCAAGATGTCGCCCAGTTGCTCGTCCTCGATCACGACGGTGCGCGGTTTCCCACCCTTCGACACATACGACATGGCCACGTGGCCATCGGTATCGACCACGTCGGTCTCGACATGATCAGCCTCGAGGGTTGTGGCACCGTAGTGACCGGCGGCCGAGGACTGCTCGTTCCCAACCCGCACCAGAGCGGCGTCGATGACTCCCAGTACTGCGCCGACGGCCAGTTCCTTCGAGTGGGGCGGCGCATCGAGGCTTTCGGCGATGAAGGCCCGCAGCCCCGGCAGCGCCCGGCCGAAATAGCGGATGCGATCGAACTTGCGGCTCTCGCACAGCGCTCGATAGTCGTCGTGGTAGCGATACTGCTTCCGACCGGCGGCATCGATGCCGGTGGCCTGGAGGTAGCCGTCGGCGACGGGGGCGAACCAGACGTCATCCCATGCCGGCGGCACCGCGAGCTCGACGAGTCGGTGGCGGTCGCGGCCGCGCACGATGTTGCCATCCTGGTCGACGTAGCTGAAGCCTTTGCCGCGTCGTCGACGGCCCCAGCCCGGCGGCGCCGGCGGCAAGAACTGCAGCCCCGCGAGCGGAGCCACGAATTTGGGATCGCGAACCGACAACTCTCGGGGAACACGGACGGCCATGACGTCAGCCCGCCGCTCAGGCGTCGATCACGCCGCTCTGCCCGAGATCGGGCGAGCTGTTCGGCTGGGCGTCATCGGCGAAGAACGTGTCGGACGGCTCGTCGATCGAGGTGACCATGGCAAAGCGGTTGCCGTCGAGACGCTCTATCACGTCGGAGATGGTCGTAAGGGAGTCGGTCATGGAGAAGGCCTTTCGGGATGACGGGCGGTAGCCACGGTGTTACCCGCCGGACGCTCCGACGAAACGAGGTCCCGTCGCCCAGTGCTGGAGCGAGGCATTTGCACCGGACATCGAAGCAAAGTGGTGACCATCGAATTGCTTCGCAATGATGGAAGCATGAGTTCACCGCTGACCCACTTCGCGATCAACACCGACGATGTCGAAGCCACCCGGGAGTTCTACGGGTCTGTCTTCGGCTGGCAGTTCCAAGAGTACGGGCCGCCGGGTTTCGTGCAGATTCTCAACGAGAGCGGTACGGCTCCGATGGGGGCGATCCAGCAACGTCGGCAACTTCTCGAAAGCGAACCGACCCGCGGCTTCGAGTGCACCTTCGGCGTCGACGATGTCGAGAAGGTCCGCGAACGAATTCTTGCTGCCGGTGGCAGAATCCTCACGGAGACGTTCACCATCCCCAACGTCGGGCACCTCGTTGCCTTCGAGGATCCAGGCGGCAACCCCGCCTTGGCGATGCAGTACGACGACACCGCCGAGTAGGCCCGTGCAGCGCTAGGTGCCTGCGAGCCATTCGTTGATGGCTTCGGCGAGGTCGGCGCCGTGGTCGTCCTGGATGAAGTGGCCGCCGGTCTCGAAGGTTTGGTGGGGTTGCCCGGCCGCGCCGGGAACCCGATCGATGAACCCCTGGCCGAGGTGGCCGAGCACGGGGTCGGCGGTGCCCCAAAGCGTCAGGAACGGCTTGTCCCACCGCTCGAGCGTGGCCCATGCAGCCTTGTTCTCTTCAACCGATGGATGCTCGGGCGTGATCGGCACGATCGCCGGGAACTCCCGAACACCAGCCATGTGCGCCTCGTCGGGAAATGGTGCGTTGTAGGCAGCTACATCGGCTTCGGTCAGCGTGCGGTTGCGGGCGGTGCCGGCGACGAGTTGACCGCAGTCGAGGACCTCGGCGGTCTGGCTCATATCGAGCCAGAAGTCGAACCCGGCACCGAGCGCCTCGCCCACGGGGAGCCCAGTATTCCCGGCGACGATCCGGTCGAACCGATCGGGCTCCTCGCCGGCGATTCGAAGGTGGATGAGACCACCCCAGTCCTGACAAAGGACGGTGACGCCGGTGAGGCCGAGCTGATCGCCAAAGTCCTTCATCCAGCGCACGTGATTGTCATAGGTGTACGACGCCCGATCGACGGGCATGTCGGAGCGCCCGAATCCGATGAGGTCGGGCACGA
>CBESNZ010000177.1:0-7012 GCA_965531045.1 uncultured Acidimicrobiales bacterium | reverse complement strand
GCGCGGCGATCGGCACCGGCGGAATCGGGCGGGGAATGGGCGGCGCGTTGTTGATATCGCCCCCCACCGTGTGGCATAGCCGGCCCGCGGGCGACGCGGGGTCGAATCGGTCCCACTCGGTGGACTCGTCGAGGCCGACCTCCGTCCGGAACACATCGATCTGCTCTGGCGTGAGCAACGCTGCGTGGTTCATCGGATCGCCCGCCATGGGCAGCCCATGCCCCTTGACGGTGTACGCGAACACGACCGACGGTTGGTCGGTCGTTTCGTCGCACTCGCGAAAGGTGTCGAGGAGCAGGCCGAGGTCGTGACCGCCGAGGTCGGTTACCAACGCCGCGAGTTCGCGGTCATCGAGATCGGTGGCCAACCGTTCGACCGCCGCGTCGGCGCCGACGAGAAACTTCCGTCGCAACTCGCCGGCGTCGAGCGTGAACAGCTCTTGGTAGGCCTCGTTCGACAGTGCATCGATGTGGGCCTCGAGCGCATCGCCGCCGGGCTCGGCAAAGGCTGCGGTGAGTCGTGCGCCGTACTTTGCCTCGGTGACGTGCCAGCCCGCGTCGGCAAAAAAGCGCTTCAGTCGCACCGCGGCAATGTCGGGGATGACTCGATCGAGACTCTGCCGGTTGAGGTCGACGACCATCGTGAAGTTCCCGAGTTCCTGGGTTGCCGGATCCGCGATTGCCTCCCACACGTTGCCCTCGTCGAGCTCTGCATCGCCGACCAGAGCGATGAAGCGCGCCGGATTCTGGCCGCCGAAGTGCGAGTCGACGTAACGACGGGTGAGCGCAGAAAACAACGGGGCCACGGCACCGAGGCCCACGGACCCCGTCGAGAAGTCGGCAACGTCGGGGTCCTTCGTGCGCGACGGGTACGCCTGTAGGCCGCCTCGCTGGCGAAGGGTCGTGAGATACGACCGATCGAGTTCGCCGGTCAGGTACTTGATCGCGTGGTACACCGGCGAGGCGTGCGGCTTGACCGCGACCTTGTCATCTCCACCGATGTGGCCAAACCACAGGGCGGTCATGATCGACACCATGGAGGCGCAGGAAGCTTGGTGGCCGCCAACTTTGATGGTGGTGGCGCCGCGCCGGTTGGCGTAGTCGACAATCCGAGTCGCCAGCCACAGGACCCGTTGCTCTATCTCCTTCAGGGTGTCGAGGTCGGGCATCGAGGCGCTCATCGGGCCACCATACGACGCGCGGCCATTCGACGATTGGCACAGCGCACCCGTAGCATCGGCGAACTTGTTCGTTCGAAGTTCTCGAGGGTGTGCATGGCCGATACCGATACCGACGCTGCCACCGGCACGGAATTCGGACTCCCGCCGACCTACCAGGTGGGATATGTCGTGCACGACGTCGACGCGACCGTGGCGAGGCTCAACCCCTTGTTTGGGCCCTTCGACGTGTTCGAGAGCGAAATGCCGGTGGCGTACCGAGGCGTCGACACACCGGTGCACATGAAGATTGCCGTTGGGCACAGCGGTGAACTCGAGATGGAGTTCATCCAGATCCTCAGCGGCGACTCGCCTCACGTGGACTGGCTCGAGCGCCATGGCGAGAGCATCATGCACGTCGCCTTCAAAGTGAACGATGTGGACGCCACCTGTGCTCGGCTGGCAGAGGTCGGGTTCGAGATGGTCTGGCGGGGCGAGGTACCGGGGACCGACATCGTGTATGCGTACGTGCAGGGCACCGAGGCTGCAGGCGGCCACTATCTCGAACTCACGCAGGGTTTCTGACGCGGTGGGCGAACGTGTGAACGACGTCGTTGCAAGCCTGGCGGTGACGCTCGACGGCTACGTCTGTCGACGAAATGGTGACGTCGACTATCTCGAAAAGTATCCGATCGAGGAGTTCGACTTCGACGGGTGGGTCGAAGACATAGGTGCGCTGGTGATGGGATCGACCTCGTACGTGCAGACCGTCGGCTGGGGGTGGACCTGGGGCGATAGGCCGACGCTCGTGCTCACCAGCCAAACCGATCTTCCGGTGCCCGATGGCGCCGATGTCACCTTCGAGGCGGCCGCGACGGCCGAGGCCATCCGAGCGTTCTCGGCGAAGACGCCGAAGCGACTCTGGGTATTCGGCGGTGGCCACGTCGTAACCGAAGCGATGCTCGGCGGCGCCGTCGACGTGCTCGACATCACGATCATGCCCGAAGCGATCGGGGACGGGATACCGCTGTTCACGCAGCCGGTCAGCCCGCCGATGCGATTGGCGCAGGCCGTCCCCTACGGCAACGGTGCGGTGCGGTTGGTCTACGAACTGACGTGACCGACAGCCAACGCCGCTCGGTAGCGCTTCGACGAAACCTCCAAGTCGTCGCGGCGCTCGCACTGGCGGCAATCGTCGTATGGGCTGTTGCATCCGGAGCGGCGGGCGATTTCCTGGAGGAGGATGCGCTCCGTGATCGCATCAGGTCGTGGGGTGTGTTCGGCCCCATCGTGTTCGTGGTGTCGATGTGGGCGATCCAGCCCTTTGGTGTGCCGGGCGTGCTGTTCATGGTTCCGGCATCGGTGGTGTGGTCGGATCCGGTCGCGATCTTGCTGTCGTGGATTGGGAACATGGGCGCGAGTTGGATCGCCTTCGAGGCAACCCGGCGGGTCGGTCGGGACTGGGTCGCAGAACGCATACCGGACCGCTTGCACCGGTTCGACCGCAAGATCGCCGAGGGTGGTGTTTGGCCGGTGTTCGTGCTTCGGCTGCTGACCGGGCAGTTGCCGGCCGCCGATTGGCTGTTGGGCGTCTCATCCGTTCGCCGCGGACCGTTCCTGATCGGCACGGGGGTTGGCATCATCCCCGGCATCGTTCTGACGGTGCTGTTCGGGGCCGACGTCGTGGGCTGGCTGAACGAACACCGCCTCGTGGCGTTTGCGTTGATCGCCGTCGTTCTCGGTCGCCGAGCGTTCCGTCTGCTGAGGTCTCGCCGCGCCGCCGTGGCCGGGGACCCCACAAACGGGTAGTTCCGCGGAAGTTTCGCGACTTTTTGCCTTCCCAGGCGTCTACTGGGGAGACCCTACGAATGGAGTACTCACCGTGAACAAGGGATTCGGATTTTTCGGCGTTCTCGCCACGACGGCGCTGTCGATCGTCGTGCTGGCAATGGCCGGCGTGATAGCCATCAAAATGCCATGGGAGACCATCAACCTCGACATCACGGAGACCAAGACCGTGGTGCAGGCGACCGAGCCGGCGAAAATCGTCGAGATCGAGCCAATCGAGCTCGACTGTCGGTCGCGTGTGCACGCCGAGGTGCCGATCGAGGGCCGCAAGGATCACAAGGCATTCGGGCAGACCTACCGCACCGACACCGTGTCGATGTACGCGATCGGCGACATCGACACCTGTGTCGATGCGAGCCAGGTACGCATCGTTGCGCCCAGCGATGGCGCGCACAAGGTGTTCATCCCCGCTGAAGCCATCGAATTTGTCCGGCCACGGGTCGACGCCCACGCCACCCGCGACAGCGTCCACTTCAGCAAGGGCTGGGTCGGTGGCCTCACCGACGTCTTCCCGTGGGTATCCGACAACGAGGGCCTCACCCCAGCGGCATACGCCTACGCCCAGAGCGTGATCGGCGGGAGCGATTGCATGAGTGCCGCTTACGAGGCCACAGAATCCGATGTGCGAGAAGCCTACGTGCGGCAAGCCGTTCGTCAGGGCATCGCCCGTGAGGACGTGACCGTCGAGGTGGTCGGCACGCCGGACTTCGGTATGAACGACACCGAGGAGACCCTGGACCAGGACTTCGACTTCACCGTCGCGGACGGTGGCGTGTTGTGCGAGCTCGGCGACGCCGGCGTCGCTCAGGACGGTCAGTCCGACTCGGCCATCGGCTGACCCGGAGCCGCTCTCCGAGGTTCGTTTGCGGTCACGTCGGCACTTGGATCGGCACGCGGTGATACCCGCGCACGGTGCTGGTGTGGACCCAGGCGACCTCGGCCTCGTCGACGTGCCAGTCGCCGAAGCGCGACAACGTCTGTTCGAGGGCGATGCGCCCTTCCAGCCGGGCCAGCGCCGAGCCGATGCAGAAGTGGGTGCCGTAGCCGAACGACAGGTGCCGGTCGATGCTGCGCTGCACGTCGAAACGATCAGGGTCGGTAAAATGTCGTTCGTCGCGGTTGCCGCTGCCGTTGACGAAGAGCACCTTTGAGCCGGCCGGGATCGGGGTATCGCGGATCACGGTGTCGTGTTCGACCCAACGTCCCTGCACGGGTGACGGGGCCTCGTAGCGCAGGATCTCTTCGACCGCGTTCGGGATGCGGGCAGGATCGGCCTGCAGGACCGCGCGCTGTTCCGGATGGCGGGCCAGAAGAACCGCAGCCCAACCGAGCATGCGGGCCACCGTCTCGGCGCCGGCGCCGGCGATGAGGGCGACATAGCCGAGGATCTCCTCTTCGGTGAGCGGGCTGGTGGTGCCGTCGACGCGTTCGAGTTCGTGGGTGGCGAGCACGGTCAACATGTCGTCCTCGGGATGGGTCCGGCGTTGGTCGCACAGCTCGGGTAGTACAGCGAACACACCCGCTCCGATGTTGCCGGAGTCGTCGATTATCGACGACTGCACGCTCGTGCCGGCGGCCCCGTCCTCGACGTGGAGAGCGCTGTCCATCGACTCGCGCAGGCCGTCCTCGAAGCCCTCGGGGAATCCGAGCAACGCCAAAATGACCGCGGGCGGAAGGAGCGCAGCGAACCCGTCGACGTAGTCGAAGCGAGTGACCCCGTCGAAGGGGTCGAGCAGGTTGGTGCAGATGGTGGTGATGCGGTCTTCGAGGCCGCCGATGGCTCGTGGGGTGAACGATCGGCTCACGAGTTTGCGCATCAGCGTGTGGTCGGGCGGATCGCGGAAGATGAACATCGGCATCGGGAACGGCTCGGCGGTGATCATCTCGAGAACCGTGCCGTGGCCGGAGCGGAAGGTATCGATGTCGAGTAAACCGGCGAGCACGTCGTCGTAGCGGCTCACCGCCCAGAAATCGTGTTCGTCGTTGCGGTACACCGGCGCTTCGTCGCGCAGCCGCTTGAACACCGCCGGGGCGATGCGATCGATGTCGTAGTCGAAGGGGTCGTACCGCAGTTCGTCACCATGCATGCGATCCGGTCTACTCGCGATGTCGGGCGGTGACCTATCGTCGACCCATGGCCCCACCCGAATACCCGGTGAAACTCGGAAGCATGTTGTACACGTTGGTAGACCCCAGCGTCGGGCACGAGGTTGCCTACAACCGATGGTACGAGCGCGATCACTACTACGGCGGCGTCATGATCGGTCCCAATGTTCTGGCCGGTAGTCGATGGATCGCCACCCGAGAGCTCAAAGATCTGCGCTTTCCGCACGACGACACCAACACCGTCACCGAGCCCTATGACCGGGGTACGTGGGTAGCCATCTACTGGGTGGAAAAGGATCACCACGCCGACCACTTCGGTTGGGGTTCCAAGCAGGTGGTCGAGCTCTACAAGGCGGGCCGTGGATTCAACGACCGTCGCCACGCGCACACCGTGCTCTACATGTACCAGGGCACCGAGTACCGCGACGATGATCCGGTGCCGGTCGAGCTCGCCCTCGACCACGGATTTGTGGGCCATGTCTCGGTGGCGATGGACCGCGCCGATGGCGTGAGCGCCGACGACCTCCAGGCGTTCTTGCGTGACACCGCAATGCCCGCCCTGATGTCCGGTTCGGGCATTGCGCAGGGCTCGACGTGGTCACCGCTCGAGCGCGACGAGGGCTCGAAGAACGCGCCGATGGACCTGGGCAGCGACACCGGCAGCGCCGATCTGCGCACGATGCAGTTGTTCTTCACCGACACCGACGTGCGTACCGACTACGACCGCTTCCGCACCTATGCCGATGCGATCAACGACTCGGGTTTGGCTACCGTCGTGTTCGTTGCGCCGTTCCACAAGACCGTGGTGGGTACCGACACCTACGTCGACGAGATCTGGTAGTTCGGGCTAGCGGTCGCCTCTTGTGTTGTCGTCGGCGGGCAGCAAGTAGTCGGCCGGTGGTTTCCAGGTGTCGTCCACGAACCGGTTGCCCCAATCGGCCAACGCCAGCAGCGTCGGCCGAAACGCGACCCCCTCGTCCGTGACCGCGTAGTGGTGGCGTCGGCCCGATCCCTTGCGGCGCTCGACGAGGCCATGCGCCTCCAGACGGCGGAGACGCTCGGTGAGGATGTTGGTCGGGATCCCCTCGGGCGAGCGTTCGAACTCGCTGAAGCGGGTCTTGCCGTCGAGCAGATCGCGCAACACCAACAGGGTCCACTTGTCGCCGACGACATCGAGGGTGCACGAGATCGGACACTCGGATCGGCGGGAGTCTGCTGATTGCGTCATTACTTGCATATTACAAGTCTCGCCGCTACCTTCCAATACTTGTAAATAGCAAGTAATGACGGAGGGACCTCATTGTGAAGTTGCGGATTGTGCTCGGGTTGACCCTGATGGCTGCCGGGCGGGCTATGACTCTCGCCTTCATCGCTCGGGTCGGAGATGGGGGAGTCGGCGATCCACCAGATGCATGGCTCATGCCATTGATCGGCGACGCCGTCGTCGGAATTGCCGCGATCGTGGTCGCCTGGTTGCTCTGGAGTCGACCGACTCCTGCCGTGTGGGTCGTCGCCGTGGTGTGGTCGTCCATCGGCGCCTTCGACGCCGTCGCCGCCTACGTCGTCGACGTGTCCACGCCGTGGCCGGAGTTCTTCATGCTCGAAATCTTCGGCCGGACGATGTTCTTTGCTGCTGCCGCCATGCATCTCGTCGTCATCTGGCTCTTGACCACAGAGGAGGTGCGCTCACACTTCGGCACGGATGCCGGAGGCCGAACCGGAAAAGAAGTTCTCTAGCGGTCGCCCTTAGTGTGGTTGTCGGGTTCGCAGAGCATTGCGCCGTTGTCCATAGACGTTGGTCCGCCTTTGCTGTGGGGTTGGGTGTGGTCGGCGACGAGCCATGCGAAGGGTGCGTTGCAGCCTCGGTTTGTGCAGCGGCCGCGGGCCTCGACGAGTAACGCG
>CBESNZ010000176.1:0-7015 GCA_965531045.1 uncultured Acidimicrobiales bacterium | reverse complement strand
CGTGCCGCAAGAGCCCTTTCTCTTCGCCGGCACGATCCGCGACAACCTCCTCATCGGCCGTCGAGGCGTCGACGACGACGAACTGCTCATCGCCTGTGCCGCGGTTGGTCTCGACCGACTGCTCGATCGGCTGCCACTCGGGCTCGACACGCCGTGCCACGAGCGCGGTGTTTCCCTGTCGGCCGGCGAGCGGCAGCTCCTCGCGCTGGCCCGGGCGTTTCTGTCGCAGCCACGACTGCTGGTACTCGACGAGGCCACGTCGAGTCTCGACTTGAGAACCGAGGCGGCGGTCGAGTCGGCCCTCGATGTCGTCCTCGAGGGTCGCACTGCGGTGATCATTGCCCACCGGCTCCAGACGACGTTGCGCGCCGATCGCATCGTCGTCATCGGCGAGGGTGGGATTGCCGAGGTTGGCACCCGCGACGAACTGATCGAACGCGACGGACTGTTCGCCGACATGTGGAACGCCGGCCAGGCGCTGCTCTGACTACGAGCGACCTACGGTCGCGGCTCCTTGGGCAACCCCAGCACACGTTCGCCGACGATGTTGCGTTGGATTTCGGCCGTGCCGCCCCAGATGGTTTCCGAACGACTGAAGAAGAAGCTGCTCTGCAACGCCGACGCGGGATAGGTCTCGCTCGTGGCCCGCCGCCCGTAACCCGGCACGTTCTCGACGCCCTCGCCAGTGAGGATCTGCGCTTCGGGTCCGAGCACGTCCATCGCCAACTCCATGGTGTCGCGGTGGTACTCCGACCAGTTCATCTTGTTGCAGGCGCCGAGCGCCGAGACGCCGAAGTCCTTTTTGTTCTGCACGATCGACGACAAGCTGCGCAGCCCGTTGATGCGCATGATCTGCATGCGGCTGTAGCTCTTCATCAGCCGCTGCCGAACCGAGGCATTGTCGATGGCACCGGTCCGTTTGGCCTCGTCGATGATGAGGTCGAGCTCCTTCTCGAAGCGCCGGTAGCCCGTCGTTGCCGACGTGCCGCGCTCGAACCCGAGCGTGGTCATCGCCACCTTCCAACCATTGTTCAGGCCGCCGATGACGTTCTCCTCGGGGCAGCGAGCCTCGGTGAAGAACACCTCGCAGAACTCGGCGCCACCGTCGATCTGCTCGATCGTGCGCACCTCGATACCCGGCTGATCCATTGGGCACAACAGGTAGGAAATGCCTTTGTGCTTGCTGGCCTCGGGGTCGGTGCGGCAGAGCACGAAGATGTAGTCGGCCTCGAAGCCCTGCGTGGTCCAGATCTTCTGTCCGTTGATCACCCACTCTTCGCCATCGAGCACCGCTGTGGTCTTGAGGCCGGCGAGGTCGGACCCGGCATCGGGTTCGGAGAAGCCCTGACACCACGCAACTTCACCCTTCAGGATTCCGGGGATGAACTGCTGCTTCTGCTCGTCGGTCCCCCACTGCAAGATCGTCGGGCCCACCAGCGTGTCGCCGAAGAAGTCACCCCGCATCGAGGCACCGGCGTCGTTGAACTCCTCGGCCATGACCACGGCCTGCATCGTGTTGAGACCTTTGCCGCCGTATTCGGTGGGCCACGTTGCGCAATACCAACCGCCCTCCACCATCTTCGCCGGCCAGTCGCGATTGAACGTCTCGCGTTCGGCAGGGGTCATCTCGAATCCGTCGTCGAACCAGCCCTCGGGCAGGTTGGCGTGCAGCCATTCGCGCACGTCGATGCGAAACGCCTCGGCTTCTGCGGGGTAGGTCAGATCCATGGTCTGAGCGTACGCGCGGCTACGCTCCGAACCATGACCGACACCGCGCCTGCACCGGCGAAAACCCGCTGGACCTTTCAGTGGAAAGAGCTCTACGACGAGGTCATCACCACCGGTCTGTGTACCGGATGCGCCGGCTGTGTCATCAGCTGCCCCCACGACGTCATCGGCTACAAACACGAACCCGGCCAGTACAAACCGTTCCACCTCGAGGAAGAGCTGGGGCTCGACGACTGTGTGCACGGCCAAAAAGGCTGCACCAGCTGCACCCGGGCGTGCCCACGGTTCCGGCACTGGGAAACCGAGGCCGACGAACACCTCTTCGGCCGCGAACGCAAGCCCGACGAGATGGCCGGCATCTACGACGACATCTTGTTGGTTCGCGCCAGCGACGACTTCGTCTACGAGACCGGCCAGGACGGTGGCCTGGTCTCGGCGATCCTCATCTGGTGCCTCGAGAACGACATCATCGACGGGGCGCTCACCAGCGGGGTCGAGAAGCTCGCCGACGGATCACCCGGCTGGAAGGCCCAGCCGATGTTGGCCACCAACCGCGCCGAGGTGCTCGAAGGAGCCGGCAGCCGGTACACCTACTCGGCCAACACCATGGCGTATCCCGAAGCCAAGGAACGCGACATCGACCGGCTGGCGCTCGTCGGCATGAGCTGCCAGACATCGGTCGCCCCGGTCATGTGGCACCGCAAGATCGGCAAGATCTCGAAGCCGATCAAGCTCAACATCGGGCTCCTTTGCTCCAAGAGCTTCGACGACGCCCTCTTCGACGAACTCTTCGAGGTCAAGTACGGCCTCAAGAAGGAAGACATCGTCAAGATGAACATCAAGGGCGTCTTCCAGGTCTGGACCCGCGATGGGGGCTACCACGAGATCAACCTCAAGGAATGCCATGCGTGGACACGCGAAGGCTGCAATCACTGCCCCGACTTCGCCGCCGAGCACGCCGACATTTCCACCGGAGGTATCGGCAACGAAACCGATTGGACGCTCACCATCGTCCGCACCGACCTGGGCCGCGCGATCATTCAGGCGATGCGCAACGACGGGGTGATCGACACCCGCCCCGGCGACGACGACCCGGGCGCCATCGCCCTCATGCACAAGCTGGCCGAAAAGAGCCGGGCGCGTTGGCCCGAGTGGGCAAACGGCGAAGCGCGTCTCGGGCTGCCCACCAAACGGTAGAGCGACTCGGTACTACCCCTCGGTGCAGGGAAACCCGATGAGCGCCGAGAGATCTTCCTCGTAGACGGCGTTCACGGCTTTGAGCTCTTCTTCCATCTCGTCGATGACCGACCCGTACTCGCTGGCGAGCTGATCGAACTTGGCTCCCTCGAGCGAATCGCGCTTTTCGTTGATGCGATCCTGGAAGGCGAGAAAGAGATCGTACGGCACGTTGTCGACCCACTTGTTATAGGTGCAACGGCAATAGGAGATGGCGGCGCTGGCATCCATTTCCTTGTTCGTCTCTTCACAGGCGCGGCGGTAGTTGACCTCGGTGAGCGGTGCGGTGACCTCGTTGCCGGACAAATCCTCGTAGGTGGACTCTTGTTCGTCGTACGCCTGCGGCGCACCACTGCTGCCGCACGCAGCTGCGAACGCGACGAGGACCATCATCAGCGCCACCATACGAAGGGCGTGCTTGCGAAGGGCGGGGGGCGTGCGAACTCGGGATGTCTGCTCTGAAACCACGTCGAGATGCTACTCGCTCGATCGCGCTATTCGTCGCCGGCGCCGAGCATGCGGGCACGCGCAAAGATGGCGTCGATCATCGGCTCGGTGAGGCGGCCGGTAAACGTGTTCTGCTGGCTGACGTGGTACGAGCACAACAACGTTCGCACGCGGTCGCGTTGGTCGCCGGGGGGAATCGGCACCTCGACGCCATGGCCGAACTTCGGCCGAGGAGAGATCCCGAACTCGCGGCAGGCGGCCGCGTAGCCGATGTTCCCCAGCACGACGATGACCTTCACGCTGGTCAAAAGCGCCTGTTCGCGGGCGAGAAACGGCGCGCAGTTGGCGCGTTCCTCGCCGGTGGGCTTGTTCTGCGGCGGCGCACACTTCACCGGAGCGGTGATGTAGGCATCGGTCAACACCAGCCCATCGTCGATCGACGAACTCTCAGGCTGATTCGCATAGCCCGCCTTGTGGAGTGCACGGTAGAGAAAGTCCCCACTTCGATCGCCGGTGAACTGCCGGCCGGTGCGGTTCGCGCCGTGGGCCGCCGGTGCGAGGCCGACGATGAGCACGTGCGCATTGGGGTCGCCGAAACCCGGCACCGCCTTCCCCCAATAGTCCTGATCGCGGAATGCCGCTCGCTTCTCGAGAGCCACCTGCTCGCGCCAGGCAACCAATCGATCGCACTTTCGGCAGGCGACCACGTCGGCCGCAACCGCCTCGAGAGAGTCGGTCACCGCTTCCTTCGACCGAAGAACCGTTTCAGGAAGCCGGACCGCTTCGCCGCCTTTGCCTGTTCGGCCTCAACCTCGGCGATGATGCTCGGACCCGCCGCGTTGATGATGTCCTCGGCTTCGTCGAGCAACGAGGCGATGCTGTCGTCCTCACCCAAACCCTTCGGCTCGGGCGGAGTCGGCGGCGTCACCAGCGTGCCGTGCCGCCAGTCGACGTCGACCGAGCGCGGGGCGAAGCTCGCGCAGTGGTCCGGACAACGCCAAGGCGCTTCGGGCGCCAAATCGAGGTCGCATTTCCGCACGGTGTCGCCATTGGGATACGTGCGGCTTTCGAAGTATTTGCATTCTTGCCTCATTGGCATGACTTCCATTGTGCCGCAGTAGGTTGAGAACGGCATGGCAGCAGCGAAGAAGACCTCAGCCCGCAGCAAGCGGGCCGCAGCGAACAAGAACGGCGGCAAACCAACCGTCGTACTCCTGGTTCGCCACGGCAAAACCCCGACGACCGGAGCGAAGCTTCCCGGCCGCGCCAAGGGACTCCACCTTTCGGACCTCGGCCGTAGCCAGGCGGAAGCCGCCGGGCAACGCATCGCCGGGCTGAAGGGTCCGGTGGGGGCGGTCTACGCCTCGCCGATGGAACGCACGCAAGAGACCGCAGCGCCCATTGCCAAGGCCACAAAACTACGCGTCCGCACGCACGCCGGTCTCATCGAATGCGACTTTGGCGACTGGACCGGCAAAGACCTGTCCAAATTGCGCAAACTGCCCGAGTGGAACACCGTCCAGCGGTACCCGAGCGGTTTTCGGTTCCCCAAAGGCGAATCGTTTCCCGAGATGCAGACCCGGATGGTCGGAGCGTTGCACGAACTCGTCGACAAGCACCCCGGCGAAACCATCGTGGTGGTGTCACACGCCGACACGATCAAGGCCGCCATCGCCGATGCGATGGGAACGCACTTGGATCTGTTTCAACGCATCGTTGTATCCCCCTGTTCGATCACTGCAATCATGTACGGCTCCGGCGGCCCAGCGGTTCTCACGGTGAACTCGACCGGCGATGACCTGAGCCAACTCGGACTGTCCTAGGCACCCCGAGCAGTCCGATGAGCAGTTCCTTTCACTTCGATGTCGTCGATACATTCACCACGGGCACCGTCGGCCCCAAGGGCCAACGGGTGTTCTTCATCCAAGCCGCCGGGGAAGGTCAGGTCATCTCGCTGCGCCTCGAAAAGCAGCAGGTGGCCGCCCTCGGGACCTATATCGAGGAGCTCCTCGTCGACCTGCCGACCATCAGCGTCGACGACTTCACCACCGCTGGCGACCTCGTCGAGCCAATTCTTGCGGAATGGGTGATTGGCTCCCTCGGCGTCGCGTACGACGAGGCCGGCGACCGCCTCATACTGATCGCGGAAGAGCTCACCGAGGACGAGATCGAACCGGCGACAGCACGCTTTGCGATCTCCCGAGCGCAAGCGGTGGCCTTCAGCGCGCAGGCCAGCGCGTCGGTGCAGGCGGGCCGAGATCCGTGTCCCTTCTGCGAGCGTCCCCTGGCACCCGGGGGCACCTGGTGCCCCTGTCACAACTAGTTCCGTGAGCGACGAGAGCCCGTTTCGCGCTCGAGATCCAATTTCGACCGACGACGCGTTGGCGTTGCTGGCAACCGCCGACATCGAGGTACTCGGACGCATGCCGTGGAGCTCGAACGCCACGTTCTTGGTCGATTTGGTCGTCGGCGATGCTTCGCCGGCGCAGGCGATCTACAAGCCCGCCACCGGCGAGCGGCAACTCTGGGACTTCCCCGATGGACTCTTCGTGCGCGAAGCCGCGGCATTTGCGCTTTCCCAGACGTTGGGGTGGGATCTCGTGCCGCCGACGATCGTGCGGGATGGCCCCATGGGCGAGGGGTCGCTGCAACTGTTCGTCCCGTCCGACTTCGAGCAGCACTACTTCACATTGCAGGGCGATGCGTCCCACACCCTGTCGTTTCAACGAATCTGTGTCTTCGACGTGGTTTCCAACAACACCGATCGCAAGAGCGGACACTGTCTACTCGGCGACGACGGTCGAATTTGGGCCATCGACAACGGCTTGGCGTTCCACCACGAGTTCAAGCTACGCACCGTCCTGTGGGACTACGCCGGCGAGGAGCTCCCAGCCGACATCATCGAGGACCTACGGGCTCTCGTCGACACCGGCCTACCCGATGCGGTGACGGACGTACTCAGCGTGTTCGAAATCGATGCCCTGTGGGCCCGCACCAGGGGGTTGCTGCTCGACGGTACGTTCCCGATCGACCCCACCGGACGCAGATACCCCTGGCCCCTGGTCTAACGCTGACGGCGAAACTCTTACGATCTTCTAACGATTTTGTCCGTCATCGAAAATTTGGCTGTGCTATGGTTTCTTCATCACGTCGCTTCCCCGAGAAATCGGTGGGGCGATTCTTGCGTTTTGGGCCTTCGTTGTGGTCTCCGGCGACCCCTTCGCCGCGCGATTGGATTGCCTTTGCGCGCGCGTACTACGTTGCCGCGCGGGTTTGGAGGACCCGGACACGCGGTCCGGGCGCAAAGGGAAGAAATCGCACATGGCAATCGCCTGGAACTTGCTCACCATCGCCGCCGCCGCGGCCATTGTGTGGCTCGCAATGCAATGGATGGCCCGGCGGGCGACGCCTGCCTCGGTCGATCGCCGCTCGATCACCCGGAACGTATCCGGCGATCCACAATCGCTGGCCATGTACACGCCACCTCAGCACGACCCCTGTGCAGAATGCGAAGGCGTCGGAGGGGTCGGCAGCCTCACCGGGGTTCGTCTCTGCCCCATGTGCGACGGCACCGGTATACGCGTCTTCAGCTAGTTTCTCCCGC
>CBESNZ010000175.1:0-7088 GCA_965531045.1 uncultured Acidimicrobiales bacterium | reverse complement strand
AGTGCGACACCCGCCGGCGTCGCCAGGTCGTCATCGACGAGTTCGGCGAATGCGACGGAGATGTCGGGATCGCCGACGATGGCCGGTTCGACGCCGGCGCGTTCGCAGCGACGGACCATGGCGTCGAGGCGATCGATGGCCGCAGTGGCCTGTTCCATGACCTCGTCGTTGATCTCCATCGTCTTGCGATAATGCGTTTGCAAAAAGAGCAGCCGTAGCGCGCGACCTTCGTACTTCTCGAGCAGGGTTCCCACCGTGGTGAAGTTGCCGAGCGACTTGGACATCTTCGTGCCGCTGACGTTGACCATGCCGTGATGCACCCAGTACTGCGCAAATTCGAAGCCGCCGGCAACCGCTTCGGCGCGCTCGTTCTCGTGGTGTGGGAAGACCAGGTCGTCACCGCCACCGTGGATATCGAATCGTGGCCCGAGAATGCCCAACGACATCGCCACACACTCGATGTGCCATCCCGGCCTTCCCTCACCCCAGGGAGAGGGCCAGGTTGGTTCCCCGGGTTTCGCCGCCTTCCAGAGCACAAAGTCGAGGGGATCGCGTTTGGATTCGTCGACATCGACCCGGGCCCCGGCGCTCTCGCGCAGGTCATCGGGCTTGCGGTGGACCAGAGCGCCATAGTCGGGAACCGATGCCACCTCCAGGTAGACCCCGCTTTCGGTGCTGTAGGCCACGCCCTTGTCGACGAGTCCGGCGATGAACTCGACCATCTCGTCGACGTAGTCGGTCGCATGGGGTCGCAATGTCGGGTGCAGCACGTCGAGTTGGTCCATGGCCTCGATGTAGATGCGTTCCCAGGTCGCCGCGACGTCGGTTTCGGTGACTCCCTCATCCTTGGCGCGATTGATGATGTTGTCGTCGATGTCCGTGACGTTCGCGACGTGAAGCACGTCGAAGCCGCGCCATTCGAGGTACCGACGCAGGATGTCGTAGGTGAGTGCATTGCGGGCATGGCCGAGATGTGGCGCGTCGTACACCGTCGGGCCGCATGCGTAGATCGACACTTTGCCCTCGTCGCGTACCTCGAGGGGTCGCTTGCGTTGCGTCAGCGTGTCGAACAAATGCATTCGCTCAGGATATGCGCACCGAGCCGCGTCGGCGGCGGAGTTTCGCGCCGATCCCCACCCCGGGCCACGTGCCCCGCACGTTGATCGTTCGACTAGTCGGCGTGAAGCATCGTGAGGTTCTTGCCTGCGTTCTTGGCGCCGTACAGGGCTGCTCCGGCGTGCTCTGACAGGACCAGGATCTCGGCGGCATCGCCGATGGCGACGCCGCTCGACACGGTGACCGTTGTGGCGGACCCGTCGACGTCGAGCGATTCGACGGCGCACCGGACCCGCTCGACAACCTCGATGGCCTCTTCCTGGTCGCAGCTACGAAGGAGCACGGCAAAGGCGCCGCCGCCGTACCGATAGACGACGTCCTCGGTTCGGATGGTGGAGGCGATGGTGTCAGCGATTCGGGTCAGCAACACGTCGCCGCTGGCCTGGCCCCGAGCGGCGTTGAACGCTTTGAAGTTGTCGACATCGATCATGGCGAAACCGATTCGTTCGCCGGTGATTAGGCGGGAAAAATCGTTCTGCATGCGGCGCCGGTTTCCGAGCTGGGTGAGCGTGTCGACACCGTCGCCGGACGTCGTCGATTTCGACCGACGTCCGAACAGGCCGACGGCCATGGCGAGTAACAGAACTCCGATACCGGTCGCTATCGCAAGGCTCGGAAGCCGGCCGCTGTCGTCAGGTGTTTGCACCAACGTGGCTTCGGCCGATTGAGCGGCTTGAGCGGCAGGCTCCAGCGGAGGCGGGCTGGCGCCGACAAACGCCTCCAGGTCGACGACGCGTTCGGCGTCGAAGTTCTGCAGCGCGTCGATGATGAAGGAATACTCGGCGCGATTGCGCTGCGCGGTTGGCGCCGCGCCTTGGCGGACGAGCAGGTCGGAGAGGGCGTCGAGCCATGGACGGGGGTCGACGAACGCGGTTTCGCCGGCCTCCAGTCGCTCTGTGAGCGCCGCCGGGGAGGGTGCGAGCGCAGCCTGCACTTCGGGACTCAGTCCCCATTGCTCGGACTGGGCAAACACGAGCAGTTCGGCATTTGCGTTGTCGAGTGCCATCAACTCGGCGCCGATCTGGGTCCGAGGAACAGCGGGCGTGGCAACCCACGTCGAGATGAACGCAACCGTCGCATCGGGCGGCAGTGCATTGGCCGCATCGAGCAGGGCAACCTCTTGCACGAGCGCGCCGGTGGCGTCCTCGATCCAGGTGGGATCGGGCGATGTGGAGGCGTCAGGGTCCGCGCTCGGCTCCTCCGGCTCGGTTTGTTGCTCCGCGGCCATAGCGGGTGCGCTGATCGCACCGAACAGCGCGAATACGGTACAGAAGCCGACGAGTCGTCCCATAGGTATCTATCGGCCAAGTGGTCGAGGAGTTCAGGACTGATGGTCGACGTCGGGATTGGCGAATCGATTGGAGGAAAGTCGAACCCGTACGGTTTCGTTTCGACCCACAAAGCTGCGCTACCGTCGCCCCAAGTGACACCAATCGAAAACGGGTCGGCGCCGTTGATCGGCCGGGACGCAGAACTGCGCCGGCTCACCGCGCTCCTTGGCCAAGCAGGGGGACCCGGTGTCGCGCTCGTCTCCGGGCCGGCGGGCATCGGCAAGTCGACCCTGCTGCGTGCGCTCGTCGGTGTTGCCGAAGCACGGGACATTCGCGTCGGCTGGGGTGTCGCCGGTGAGTTCGAGGGAGCCTCGCCGCTCTGGCCATGGTTCGAGGCGATCAGCGCCGTCGATGCAACGCAGACCGTGGTCGCGTCGGGTTCGGAGGTCAATCTCGAAGCCCGAGACAAGGTTGAGGTGTTTCGATCGGTCGCCCAATGGCTCACTGCGGCGGGCGCCCGGGCGCCGTTGCTCCTCGTGCTCGAGGACATGCACGACGCGAACCCCACCGCGCTCGATCTGCTGTCATATCTGGCCCGACGGCCTGCCTCGCCCAACGTGCTCATCGTTGTTTCGAGCCGACCGGGATGTTCGGCGGTCGAAACCTTGCGTTGCCCTCAGATACTGCTCAGCGGGTTCACAACCGATGAAGTCGCGCAGCTTGCCGGTCAGATGGGTAGCCCGATCGACCGCGTGTCGGCGGCAGACGTCACCCGACGGACCGAAGGAAATCCGCTCTTCGTGCAGCGACTGATCGAGCAGGGAAGCGTCGATACCGGCGGGCCGCTACCCGGCGACGTCGAAGCGTTGTTGCGTCAGCAACTCGACGACCTGCCGGAAGCGGTTGCGCCGCTCCTCGACGCCCTCGCGGTGTTTGGCTCGACCTCGGAGAACCTACTGACCCAGGCCGCCGACGTGGCTGGGGACACGGGATCGTTGTTGGCCTCCGCATCGAGCGTGGTCAGCACGACGAACGGCATCGTGGTGTTCCGCCACGCCCTTCTGCGAGAACTGGTATACGACGATCTGGCGCCGCAGCGTCGATTCGACCTTCACGCCCGCGCCGCCGAGGTTCTGCGCACCGACGGCGCCGGTCCAATCGTGCTCGCGCATCACCTTGGTCGGGCCGCAGCCACGAACCGGGGACGTGAAGCAGCCGAGGCCGCATGGCAGACTGCGATTATCGAGCGGTCGATGGGTGCGCTGAGCGAAGCGGCCGACCATTTCCTCCTGGCCGCATCGATCTTTGCCGACCTCGACGATCGCACCATCTTGGCGGAGGTGATGGTGGATCATGGCGAAGTGCTCGCCCAACTCGGCCGAATCGGCGCCGCCGAGGATCGACTCCTCGAAGTCGTCGACCTCGACGTCGCCGGCGATGCCCGGCTCGGCACCGATATCCGTCGGCGCCTGATTCGCGAGTACGGCCGACTCCGGTGGCGCGAGGAGCCGAACATGTCCTCGCTCCGGGCCGAACGGCTCGAAGCGGTTGCGCGGGCGTGGCTCGACCCGCAAGCCAGCGATCACGATGCTGCGGCGCTCAACATCGCCTTGGTGATGGCGGCCGAGATCCGGGGTCTGACACCGGGCGACCTTGCCCATGCGGACGCCGCCCTTGCTGCGGCGACCAAGGCCGGAGACCAGCGGTTGCTGGCGGAGGCACACCTGTCGCGCCGGCGCGCGCTGATGGTCCATCCGATGGCGGTCGTCGATCGGCGGAAGTCGGCTGAGGCTGCCGTTCGTGCCATCAAGGGGGTCGACGACCCCGAGCTGCTCAGTCGTGCTCGCCGAATGGCCCAGTGCGATGCCCTGGCGATGGGTGATCGGCAGCGGTCACTCGGACTGGTCAACGTCGAAGCCGTGTCGGCCGCCGAGCGGGAACAGCTTGGCCTTGCGCTTGCCGGTACGGCGTCGATCGAAGGTCGGTACGAAGACGCCGAGGAAGTGCTCGACGAGGCAATCAAAGACCTCGCCTACCTCGGGCTCGAGACACCGTCGCTCGAGTTCGTCCGTCTGACGTTCAGCTGGGATCGGGGCGAACTCGTCGATGCGTTGCGCGAGCTCGAACCGCTTCTTCCGGTGATCGCCGATCCTGGCCTACGGGCGGCGACGGCGCTGGCGAAAGTGTTGGATGACCAGATCGACGTGGCCGCCACGTTGATCGAGGAGACATACACGTCGCTCACGACGGGCCCACCGAGTCTGCTGTGGTGCATGGCGATGACGATGGCGGGTGAGGCGGCCGCCGGCATCGGCCATTTCCGGTGCGCCGATATCCTTACCGAGCTCGAACCGTTGTCCGGCCAGTGCGCGGTCCCGGCGGCCGCTCCGCTGGCATGGGTTGGTGCAATCGACCGAATCCTGGGGCTGCTTTGTCTGCGGCTCGGTCGACACGCGGAGGCGGTCGACTACCTCGAGCGGAGCTTGGTCCTGCACGAACGAATGGGCGCAGAGCCGTGGGAGGCACGCAGTCATGCCGGCCTGGGTGTTGCATTGCGGGCGGTTGGGCGGGCAGACGACGCCGAAGAGCATTCGCTCCGGGCAGAAGAGATCCGAGCTCGACTTGGGATGGGTCGTGGCATCCTGCTGATCGGCGACTTCGAGACGCAACTGACGGAGGCGCCGCAACCGACAACGGATCCGGATTCCCGGGAAGCCACGCTTCGGCGTGACGGCGATGTGTGGCGCGTTGGTCTTGGCGACCGGATCTCGTCGTTGCGGCACACGAGCGGACTCGATTACTTGGCGTTGCTCATCGCCAAGCCGGAGGTCGACTGGCACGTGCTCGACCTGTACGCGACGGTTGCCGGTGCCCCGGTCATCCTCGAAGGAGACGGCGGCGCAATGCTCGATGATCGCGCCCGTAGGGAGTATCAGCAGCGGTACCAGGACCTCTCGGCGTCGTTGGCCGAGGCCGAGGATCACGCCGACGTCGGCCAAGCCGAGACGATCCGCGACGAGATCGAGGCGCTCGAACGTGGGCTGTTGTCCGCTTTCGGCCTCGGCGGGCGGGAACGTTCGATGGACGACCCTTCGGAAAAGGCGCGCATCAATGTCCGTCGGGCGATCTCTCGGGCGCTCGACCGCATCGCCGAGAACTCGCCGACATTGGCCGAACATCTACGGCGGTCGGTTCATACCGGACGGTTCTGCCGATACTCACCCGACCCCAGCGCCGTGATGACCTGGAGCTGACCTACAGCTCGATGCCCACGATGGCTGCTGCCCGACGGAGACCCTCAGCGCTGTCCGCGTGGTCACCTTGGCCGGACAGCAAGGCATCGGCGTGGTCTTCGAGTGCCTGGCGGGCGGCGGGAGCATCGATGTCGTCGTCGAGTGCAGCCCGAACTCCTGCCAAGACCGCGGCCGGGGCCGGTCCGCTCGGGGCACCCACCGCTTTCTGGAGGCGCTCGATCGTGGCCGATGCTTCGTCGATGTCGCTGTCGAACCACTCCCAGTCGGTCCGGTAATGATGGGCCATCAGTGCAAGGCGAATCGCCCGCGGGTCAGCGGTCTTCGACAGCTCGCTCACGAACACGAGATTGCCGAGCGACTTCGACATTTTGGTTCCTTGGTAGGCGACCATCGCGGTGTGCATCCAGTGTCTCGCGAACGGCACGCCGTGCGCGGCTTCACTCTGGGCGATCTCACATTCGTGATGGGGGAAGACCAAGTCGCTCCCGCCGCCGTGGAGGTCGAGCGGTTGTCCAAAAGCTGCATGAGCCATCGCGGAACACTCGATGTGCCACCCCGGACGCCCCGGACCAAAAGGTGAATCCCAGGCCGGTTCGTCGGCGGCCGATGGTTGCCACAAGATGAAGTCGAGGGGGTTGCGCTGGCGGGGATTGTCGGGGTTGCCACCGCGTTCGGCCGAAAACGCAATCATCTCGGCTTCTGTGTAATGCGACAGCTTGCCGAACCCGGAGAACGTGTTGACGTCGAAGTAGGTGATTCCCTCGACCTCGTAGGTGTGCCCGGCATCAGCCAGTTTCTGGGTGATATCGATAATCGCCTCGATGGACTCGGTTGCCCGAGGCTCGGCGAGCGGCGGCCGCGTGTTGAGGGCCTTCATATCGCCGTGGAATCGGGCGATCTCGGTGGCGGCGAGTTCGAGGTAGTCGATGCCGAGCTCGCGGGCCTTGGGCAGAATCGAATCGTCGACGTCGGTGATATTTCGGACCATCTTCACGGTGTGGCCGCGGTCTTCGAGACGGCGTACCAGCAGGTCGTACGTGAGGTACGTGTTGGCATGACCGAGGTGGGTGGAGTCGTACGGCGTGATACCGCAGATGTACATCCGCACCGTCGGGCCGACCTCGAAGGGAACCACGGCCTGAGCGGCAGTGTCGAACAGGCGCAAGGGCGGCGAAGTCACGGGTGACACGGTATCTGTCGTTTCTCGGCGCTGGGGCGCCTCGTCACTGTCGTTTCTCGGCGCTGGGGCGCCTCGGGCACTTCGGGAGTATTTTGCTGCGCAAAATACGTCCCCTACCGGGTTGTCGGTGGTCCGTCAGCATGGTTGCTTCGTTCCGAAAGCGCGCGGTCTCCGATACCGCGCGTCGTTTCTCGGCCCGGGGGCCTCGTCACAAAGCGCGCGGTCTCCGATACCGCGCGTCGTTTCTCGGCCCGGGGGCCTCGTCAC
>CBESNZ010000174.1:0-7134 GCA_965531045.1 uncultured Acidimicrobiales bacterium | reverse complement strand
GGCGGCACATCGAGGTGCAGCACCTTCCAGCGTCGGGCGACGGCCATGACCCGCAGGCGCGGATCGGGATTCACGGCAACCGGGTGGCCAACCGCTCCGAGCAGCGGTTGATCGAAGAAGCTGTCGCTGTAGGCATAACTCTGGTCGAGGTCGATGTCGTTCGCTTCGGCGTACGACCGAACGGCGCTCAGTTTGCCCGTGCCCCACACGTATTGCCCATCCACGGTGCCGTCGAGCGCACCATTTGTAATGCCGTACTTCGTCGAGATGACCGCGTCGAAACCGAGCAGATCACCCAGTGGCTCGCACACGGTGGCCGGACTGGTGGTCGCCATCACCACCAGTCGGCCCGCAGCACGGTGTTCTTCGACCAACCGATGCGCAAAGGGCTGGATGTGCTCGACCAGGGCGGCGGCGGCTTGTTGGCCCGCCTTGGCGACGAGGTCGGCATCCCAACCGGCGGAGAACCGCACGCCGGTGCGGGCCAGCACCATCGACGGCAGCGTTTCACCAACCCGGTCGAAGACCTTGAACAGCAGCTTCTCGCCCGGGATCGTCTGCTCGCCGAGCAGGCCAACCTCGCGCAGCGCGGCCGAAATCACCGGACCCGACGCTCCCGGCAGCAACGTCCGGTCCAAATCAAAGAATGCAGCGGCTTGGCTCATGCACCGAAACCTAGTTCTTTGACGCACTCGGGACGTCGTCGCAGGCAACGCTCGTCCCTCGCATTGCTGCTCCTTTGGTGCCGATGCTGCACGCCAAGGCGCATTCCGGTCGCTCATCCTTCGCTTCCTTGCCTTTCACCGGTGAGCTGGCGCACAGCCAGCTGACGCGGCACCGGTTTGGGCAGCCGAGGCCCTTGGGCCGCGGCGCACCACAAAGCAACGGGCAGCTTCCGATGCCCTGCGGGCCGAAGGCATCGGCTGCCCAAGGTTGACAACCTGCCGTCGGCTCGGCGCCAGCCACCGAGAGGACCACGGGAGCGAAGGATGAGCGACCAGACGCCGCCGTGCGTACAGCATCGAGGCCCGAGGCTCGGCGGCTGCCCAATCTCGTACGAGCTGCCGCCGGCTTCGCCGCCGAGCCGAAGCCGAGAGTGCGACTGAACACTGCCGAAAAAGGCAGCAGGACCGCTGGGGGGAGCGGTCCTGCTTATTGACTCGCACACCAGTGGGGGGACCGGTGTGGGTCTAAACTCGGAGGACTCCCTGGGGGGAGGGAGTGGCTCTCCGGTATTTCTAGGAGTTAACCTATCGGTGGCGGGCATATCTGTCCAACAGCTATTGGCGATATCTGCTATCTTTCTCAGCGATGGATCTCCGACAGCTCCGTGCCCTCATCGCCGTTGACGAACACCGGTCGTTCTCCGCGGCAGCGCGGGCCTTGCACACCGTGCAATCCAACGTGTCGACGCACGTCGCCCGGCTGGAAAAAGAACTCGACGTGGTGTTGGTCAATCGCAAGACCAACGAACTCACGGTCGAAGGCGAAGCGGTCGTTTCGCGGGGTCGCCGTATCATCGGCGAGCTGGACGCCATCGGCAGTGACATGGCCGAACTTCGCGACGACATTCGGGGCACGGTGCGTCTGGGCATGATCGGCACGACGGCGCGTTGGCTCCTACCCGCCGTGCTCAACGCCGCAGCGGCCGACTATCCCGGGATCGAGCTCGTCGTCGTCGATGCCACCACCACATCATTGGTGCCGCAATTGGTCGCCGGTCAACTCGACGCGGCGGTGGTGCAGCTGCCCGTCGATGATCCAGACGTCACGACCGAGGTGTTGTTCGAGGAAGATCGCCTCATCGTCGCGCCAAGCGACCACCCCTGGGCCAGCAGCGACCGCATTACCACCGCCCAACTCGGCGAACACCCGCTCCTCGTCGCACCAACCGGAACGGCGTTTCGCGACGCCATCGAGGCCGATGCGAACGCCGCAGGCGCCACGCTCAGGCCACTCGCCGAAATCGACGGCATGCGGCTGTTGGCGACGTTGGCGTTCCAAGGCTTCGGACCGGCCATCGTTCCTGCGACTGCGGCGCCAACGTGGCTCGAGGGCGACTGGCTCCGCATCCACGTCGACGGACTCAGCCGCCGATCGGTCGGGTTTGCGCGCCGCCGACGCACCACACCCGCCGCGCCGATTCGGGCTATTCAGGAGATCCTGCACCGCGTGATCATCGCCGACGCCCCATTCCAACCCGGCTTGCACATCACGTGACCATCACGCGATGGCGAGAGCGATCTTCACCATGTCGTTGAAGGTGGTTTGACGTTCCTCGCTCGGCACGGACTCACCGGTGACGAGGTGGTCGCTGACGGTCAGGATCGTCAGCGCCTCTGCGCCTTCGACCGCCGCGACGCCGTAGAGTCCCGCCGCCTCCATCTCGATCGCCAACATGCCGTGGGCTGCCAGCAGCGGGGTCAGTTCGTCATCGCCGTAGAACACGTCGGCGCTGAAGACCGGTCCGATCGCAACCGCAAGATCGGCGCTCCTGGCCGCAGCGACCGCCTGCTCGACGAGGGCAAAACTCGCCACCGCGGGAAAGTCATGCCCGCCGAGGCGGTTGCGGTTGACGGCCGAATCGGTGCCGGCAGCGGTGGCGATAATGACATCGCGCAGCTGCACCGCATCGCTGAGTGCACCACATGAACCCACCCGGATCAACCGCTCGCAGCCGTACTCACGAATGAGTTCCGTCGCGTAGATGTTGACCGACGGGATCCCCATGCCGTGGCCCATGACCGACACGGGCTTGCCCTCGAAGGTGCCGGTGTAGCCCTCCATCGAACGGACCGCCGTGACGAGACGAGCGTCGTCGAGGAAGGTCTCGGCGATATGGCGAGCCCGCAGAGGATCGCCCGGCATGAGCACGGTCGCAGCAAAATCGCCAGGGCTGGCACTGATGTGAGGCGTTGGCATGGTTCCCTCCGGCTACGGTACGCAGCAATGACCACAAGCAGTATGCCCGTTCAGCTGCGGACCCAGACCCGCGGAACCGCAACGCTCACCGTCACCGATTTTGCGGGACGTCGGGCGGTCCTGGTGCAAGTCGACCTCGAACACAACCGCGGGCTGCTTCGCTCCGTCGACGGCGACACGATCGCCGCAGGCGCCCGAGCGGCACTCGATCAGGGCATTCCGATCGTGTTGATGATGGAGACGCTCGGCGCCGACATCAACGACGGCGTGTCGACGCTCGACTCGTGGGGGCGCGCCGCCAAGGCGTTGGTCGATTGCAGTGGCCGGGTCCCGATCATCGTCGCCGCGACGGGTGCAATCACCGCCGGATTCTCGCTGCTGCTCGGCCTGGCCGACCTCGTGGTGATGACCAGCGATGCGTATGCGTTCGTGAGCGGGCCCCAGATGGTCGAGCAGTTCACCGGTGTCGGTATCGACCGCAATGAACTCGGCGGCAGCGGTGTCCATGGCCGCCACAGCGGCGTTGCCCATGTCGTGGTCGAAACCGTCGAGGACGCCATCGGCACCATCGACGACCTCCTGGCGTTGCTGCCACAAAACACCGATGAAGAGCCGCCGCGCTGGCCGTGCAGCGATCCCGTCGATCGACTCCTCCCCGATGTCTACGCCATCATTCCCGAGGCGGCGACCGGCAGCTACGACGTGCGCCACGTCATTGCCGACGTGGTCGACGACGGCGATCTCCTCGAGTTGCAGGCGGGATGGGCAGCGAATCTTGTGACCGGTCTCGCCACGATCGCCGGGCGACCGATCGGCGTGGTGGCCAACCAACCCCAGACCGTCGCGGGAACGCTCGACATCGCCGCATCGCAAAAGGGGGCCAGATTCGTGGCGTTCTGTGATGCGTTCAACCTGCCGCTGCTCACGTTGGTCGACACCTCGGGCTTCTACCCGGGCAAGGACCTCGAGTGGCGGGGCATGATCCGCTACGGCGCACAGCTGGCATTCGCGTACGCACGGGCCACGGTCCCCCGTGTCAACGTCACCCTGCGCAAGTCGTACGGCGGTGCATACATCGTCATGGACTCCAAATACATGGGCAACGACGTTGCCATCGCGTGGCCGAGCGCAGAAATCGCCGTCATGGGCGCCAAAGGCGCCATCGAAATTCTGCACCGCACCGCCGGTCCGGAAGAACAGGCCGCGCTGGTCGACGCGTACGAAGCACGCCTGCTAAACCCGTACATCGCCGCCGAACGCGGCTCGGTTGAACAGGTCATCGATCCGGCCGACACCAGGCGGGTTGTCTCTGCCGCTTTCGAGATCTTGTCGTCCAAGCGTGAACGACTCCCCCGCCGGCGCCACGACAACACGCCGCTGTAGTCAATGCACCGCGTTCGCGTCTACGATCTGCAACCGTGTCTGAGTCCATAACGATCACCGATAACCGCACCGGCGAAACCCTTGAAATTCCCATTGCCAATGGCGGCGTTTCAGCAGCTGAGTGGCGCAAGCTCCTCCCCGGCGTCTGGTTCGACGACCCCGGTCTCGCGACCACCTCGAACGCCAACAGCGGCATCACCTATCTCGATGGCGACGAAGGGATCTTGCGGTACGCGGGGTACCCGATCGAGCAATTAGCCGAGAAGTCCACCTACCTCGAGGTCGCCTACCTGTTGCTCCACGGCGAACTGCCCACCCAAGAGCAACAAGACGCATGGGTGCACGACATCACCCACCACACGTACCTCCACGAGAATTTCCGCAAGCGACTCAACGATGCGTTCCATCACAACGCACATCCCATGGGCATGCTCACGTCGTCGGTGGCCGGACTCTCCACCTTCTACCCCGAAGCCAAGGACATCGAAGACCCCGACAACCGCATGCGTCAGACCGTGCGGCTGATCGCCAAGATGCCCACCCTCGCGGCCATGGCCTATCGCTACAGCCAAGGGCTGCCATTCGAGTTCCCCGACAATCATCTCGATTACTCGACCAACTTTCTCACGATGATGTGGAAGGTCGGGGGCTCGGGGTACGAGGTCGATCCGGTCCTGACCAAGGCCCTCGATCAGCTCCTCATCCTGCACGCCGATCACGAGCAGAATTGCTCCACCACCGCAGTCCGGGTCGTGGGTTCGGCCCACGCCGATCCGTACTCCGCTGTTTCCGCCGGATGTGCTGCCCTCTATGGCCCGCGGCACGGCGGCGCCAACGAAGCCGTGCTCGAGATGCTCAACGAGATCGGCGACTACGAGAACGTCCCGGCATTCATGGAAAGCGTCAAGGCGGGCGAACGCCGCCTGATGGGCTTTGGCCACCGGGTGTACAAGAACTACGACCCGCGCGCACGGATCATCAAGGACACCGCGCACGAGGTGTTCAATGTCACCGGCACCAACCCACTGCTCGATATCGCACTCAAGCTCGAAGAGGTCGCATTGGCCGACGAGTACTTCGTCGAGCGCAAGCTGTATCCCAATGTCGATTTCTACTCGGGGCTCATCTATCAATCGATGGGCTTCCCGACCAACATGTTCACCGTGTTGTTCGCCATCGGCCGTACGAGCGGCTGGCTTGCCCACTGGACCGAGATGCTCGAGCAGGAGTCGCGCATCGCCCGACCCCGTCAGCTCTACACCGGCCCCGAAGAGCGGTCCTACGTTCCCATGGGCAACCGCTGACGCGGGTACCCCTACTCGTTCACATAGCGGGTCAGTAGCCGGCTGAACGATGTCAGCCGTTCGGCCGAGAACCGAGCGCTGAACGAGAGCAGAATTCGGTCAGCGGACCGAATCTCTCCGGCCACCGATTCGTTCTGCAGCTCCTGCCACGGAACCACGCGAACCGACTCGAACCAGTTCGCGAGTTGGTTCGCCGCGGTGTTGA
This sequence comes from uncultured Acidimicrobiales bacterium, assembly GCA_965531045.1. Taxonomy (GTDB): domain Bacteria; phylum Actinomycetota; class Acidimicrobiia; order Acidimicrobiales; family SHLQ01; genus CBESNZ01. Next base: position 1,320 of record CBESNZ010000174.1, on the reverse strand, counting down.
GGTGTGAATCGGTCACGATCACGGTGCGGCCGGGAACCAACGCCGGGCCGGTGGTGACCGAGCGCCACTCGCGCTGAGCTCCGGGAGCATCGACCGACTGGGTCGTGACGCCGTCGCGAACGGTGCTGATACGCACATCGCTATCGGCGATGTCGTACCCGAGCAGCTGCGCCAAGTCGCCGCCCTCGGGCTTCGGGACGACCTCGCCGAACACCAGTGCACCGCGATCGTAGGTGCCGGGGGCCATCGCGTCGACGAGGAATTCGGCGGCCACGGTGCGCCCGTAGTTGTTCCAGTGCGTGTCGGTGCGTTGGTACAGCGGTTCCGGGTTCGTCCGGGCCTCGTTGAGCACGAAGGAGAACAGGTCGAGGTAGCCGGGCTCGTCGGCCAACTCGGCCCGTAGAGCGTCGAGCAGCGGCGCTGTGCATTCCCGTCCCGGAATGGCGCCGGGAAGCAGCTCGGGATACGCCCAGCCCTTTTCGGGCACGATGGTGAAGAAGAGTTCGGCGTCTCGTTGGGCCAGCGCTTCGCGCAATTCACTGGTCGCGTCGGCCACCCTGGCCGGTGCCGGCCAGGTGCCCTCGTCGTTGTCCTGGCAGGGCAACTCGAATGTTCCGGCCAAGAAGAGATAGCCGTCCTTGCCGACGTACACCCCCGGGTTCGTCGAGTCGCCGAACACCTCGTAGGCCAGGCCGGCGTTGGCCTCGATGGCCCGATCGCGCACCGACAGGCGGTCTTCCAGGTAGCTGTCGAGTCCCTCGAAATAGTCGCCGCCGAGGACGCCATCGAGCGAGAGTGACGGTGCAACCGTGACCGGCCGGTTCGCAATGGTGTCGCGCGTGGACCACATCGTCGCCACACCGGGGACGGCCAGCAGCCCGACGAACCACACCACCATCAGGATTCGGGTTGTTTTGGTCATGGCTAGAACTGGAAATAGAGGAAGGGGCTGAAGGATTGCGAGGCGGCCACCAGGAGAGCGAACGGTAGGCCCACGACGACGAGACCGGTACGCGCCAGCGCCGGGAGTCGTCCCGGCGACAGGAGTTTCGTGTCGCCCGCGTCGACGCGACCCGGTTGCACGAACACGAAGCTCGCCAGAACCAAAACGATGAACGCTCGGGTGTCGAGTGCGGCTGCGATGGTCGGGTTGGAGGGTCCGAAGTCGAATCGGAGCAGCGCCCCCATCACGTCGACGGCCCGGCCCATGTCAGGAGCGCGGAAGATGACCCAGCCGACCATGACCAACCCAAGGGTTACCGCCCGGCCGGCAAGCCCCGAAAGAATCTGGCCACCGAGCCGCCGCTCGAGCAGCAGCAG
>CBESNZ010000173.1:0-7158 GCA_965531045.1 uncultured Acidimicrobiales bacterium | reverse complement strand
TCAGCGCCGCGGCCGTCGCTGGCGACACCGCATTCTCGGTGCTCATCGCGGTCGCGGTGCTCATCCACCGCGTGCCGGCGGCATTCAGCCTCGGCCTGTTTGCGCTGCACGAAACCCGCGATCCCGCACGGGCTATGCGCGGCGTCGTGGCATTCGCCCTCGCCACGCCACTCACCATGCTGCTGGCCACGTTGCTGCTCGAAGATGCTGACGAAAAGCTCATCGCCCTTGCGCTCCTCTTCTCGGCTGGCACGTTCTTGTATGTGGCCACCGTCGACACACTGCCGGCCATCCACAATCCCGAAACCGGGCGCCGGTCGGTGCGAAACGTGGTGATCGGCGCCGCCATATTTGCGATCCTGCTGCTGGGATCGGACGCCGCCGGGTTCCTCGAGCACGGCCACTGACACAGCGCTCACCCGACCGACGCCGGCCGAACGACTCGGCTCGGCTCGGCTGCCTACTCGGGCGGCGGTCCCTCTGGCGTGCCGATCGTGATCGCATAACCGGCGGGGTCACGGACCCAGATTTCTTTCATGCCGTACCACGTCTGCTGCAGCGGCTTCAGAACCTGCGTTGCCTCCGGCAATCTCGCAACGACCGCATCGACATCGTCCACGCGGAAGTACAGCGCAAACGTGCCACCAGGTTCGCTGTCTGCGGTCACGATCGGCGCGTCCTCGGCGAGGCTCATGCGCTCCTGCAGCATCATCTCGCTGTCACCGATGCGCACGGAGGCGAACACGGCGTTGTCGGGGATGGAACCATCCATTGTCGTCACCTGGTTGTCGTCGACGACGAAGGCGATTTCGCCTCCGATGACATCGCGATAGAAGGCGAGTGCCTCCGCGACGTCGATCACCATCAGGTTTGTGCTCATGGAGTTGGCCATGGCGAACGTTAGCAACCATGGGTTCGGCGTATGGGTTCAGCGGCGGGAGGGCACGGGTACGACGTCGAAATCGCTGGCACCGTGCACGTCGGGGTGATGGGCCGATGCCTCGGCGACGAATTCGGCTGCGTCGTCATAGCGTTGCGAGAAGTGCGTGAGTACCACCCGCCGAGCACCCGCCTCCGCAGCGACCCGACCGGCCTGGGCGGCGGTGAGGTGGAGATACTTTTCTGCGAGGTCGGCATCTTGATCGAGAAAGGTCGACTCGATCACCAACAGGTCGACGCCGCGGGCCAACTCGACGATGTTGTCGCACAGCGCGGTGTCCATCACGAGCGCCATCGACTGACCCGGACGTTCGACCGAGACCTGGTCGAGCGTCACGGTTCCGCCGGGCGTGCGAAACTCGCCGTCGCGTTCGAGTCGGCCGACGTCGGCGCCGGATATCCCTCTCGCAGCGAGCTCGTCGACATCGAAGGATCGCCCGTCCGGCTCCTGCAGTCGATAGCCGAACGCGGTGACCCGATGGCGCAGCGGTTGTGCGCTCAGGCGCAGTGGTCCAATCGAACCGACCACGCCGCCTGCGTCGATGGGATGCGCAAGAAACGGATCTTCAACCTCGGATGCGGTGCAGCTCAGCAGTCTGTCGTAGTAGGCGGCGCCATCGGCCGGAAACCAGAAGTCGAGCGGACGCGAGGCATCGCTCGATGCCCTGGTCATCATCACGCCGGGGACGCCGAGACAGTGATCTCCGTGAAAGTGGGTAAGGCAGACGGCGTCGGCCCGAGCGATGGCGAGTCCGGCGATGGTGCACTGCCGTTGAAACCCCTCGCCCGGGTCGAACAGAACGAGGTTCGCATCCCAGCGCAGCGCGTAACCGTTGTGGTTGCGGTGCCGCGTCGGGCGCTGGCTCCCGGTGCCCAACATGACGACTTCTCGGTTACTCACGGCACAATCCCATCACCCGCCCATCACCGGCCCATCACCCGCCCCCGCCCGACGCCGGTCAGCGCCCGGGGATCGGGTGCACGATCGCGATGTCGTGCGTCGTGCATGCAGCGAGGCGGTGCTTGGCGAGCTCGATGTATTCGGGCGAGTTCCACCACCGCAGGCACTCTTCCTCGGACGCGAACTGAATCACGACGGTACGGCCGTCCGCGCGCTCCCCTTCGAGCACGTTCGGGGCATCGTCGTACGTGATGAAGGTTGCGTCGTACTGCTTGAGGATCGGGAAGAACCCCTTTTCGTATGTGTGATACCCGTCGGGGTCGTTCACGGTGAAGTGGGCAATGAAATGCACGGGTCCGTCGGACACGGGATACTCGTTTTCTGTTTGCTTGCCAGGACAGGTCGATGGTGACGCAGGGATTCCCCAGCGAGGAGCCGCGACACCGGCAACGACCTCCGCAGGCTAGGCGCGGTTGCACCCCGGTCGAGACATCATGCGATCAGTCGATCGGTTCGATCGCGGCGGCCAGCAACGCCATCACGTCGGGTCCGTAGGTGGCCAACCCCTCGGTGCCGAACTGCACGATGGACATCAGCATCGACAGGTACAGCGTGACCGCGCCCGCGCCGATGGCCAGTGGATCGATGTCGGGCCGCACGAGGCCGGCCTCTTGGTCGACCCGGAGCTGCTCGCCAACGGCGAGGCGCAGCTCGGCGAGCGCCGGGAGTTCGATCATGCGCCCGGTCACCTGAGGCTCGAGTCCACCGAGCACTCGCCGCGCCAGCGGGTGGGCATCGAGGGCGTCGAGCAGGAGGAAGATGAGTTTGTCGCGCCACGCCTCGTTGACGGCCAAATGCACCGAGCGAGCGCTGGGCATCGCCACCATGCCCTCGGCGATGACCCCAGCGGCGTCTTCGTCGAGGGCGGCGAGGAACAGGGACTCCTTGTTCTCGAAATAGTTGTACGCGAGGGTGCCACTGACCTCGGCATCTCGAGCGATGTCGGCCACGCTGGTGGAGCGATAACCATCGCGGCCGAAGCGCTCGATCGCCGCCGAGAGTATCGACCGTCTGGTCTGTTCGCCCTTCGTCTCGCCCTTAGGCCCGACAGGGCTCTGTGTATTTTCTTGCGCCATGTGTCCGATGCTACAAAATTGAGGGATTGAGTTGTTTACTCAAATCCTCTAGGGTTCGTCGCAGGTCAAACCCGTGAGAGGAATCCAATGACCGTAACGCACACTCCCGAGTCCGCCTCCCCGATCGCACCCCGCGGCACCACCACCACCCACCCGATTCCCGCCCGGCGCGTGTCGTTTGCGCCATCGATTGCCGAGGTGCCGCGCTATTTCTGCCAGGACGGCGACCTGGTGATGAGCCACACGATGGCCGCACTCTCGAGCGTTTTCCCCGACGGCGAGGACTTCTTCGTGCGCTCGGTTCGGCACTTCCGCGATCGGGTGACCGACCCGGACCTGAAGCGCCACATGACGGGCTTCATCGGCCAAGAGGCCATCCACGGTCGCGAACACCGCGAACTCAACGATCGACTCGACGAGCTGGGATACAGCTCGAAACGGATGGAAGAGTTCACCCGCCGCGGCCTGGCCTTTCGCGAACGGGTGATGAGCCCGGAATCGAACCTTGCCACCACCGCAGCGCTCGAACACTTCACCGCCACCCTGGCCGAGATCATCCTGAGCGATCAGAGCGCCCGCGATCAGCTCGGCGAATCGGCGCTGACCGACGTACTCGTCTGGCACGCACTCGAGGAATGCGAGCACAAGGCGGTGGCCTTCGACGTCTTCAAGGCGGTCGGGGGCACTGAAAAGACGCGCCGGCGCATGATGAACCTCACCTGCTTCAGTTTCCTCGGCGGCATGAGCGTTCAAATCGTGATCTCCCTCCTCGGCGATCGCAACACCTATCGCCGCGGCCAACTCCTGCCCAGCCTTCGCCGCGCGAAACGGTCGCCATTCCTCCAGAAATCGGTGTGGCGCAAGATCCGCGACTACAACCGGCCCGACTTTCATCCAAACGACCACGACACCGAGGCACTGCTCGCTGAGTGGACCGGGCGTCTGTTCGGCGAGGATGGACAGATGAACCATCGATTGGCCGCGCACGCGTGAACCCAACCGCCGACGATCTCGAAACCGACGTCGAACACTTCGACGTCCTCGTGGTCGGTGCCGGGCTCTCAGGAATCGCAGCCGGGCATCACCTGCAGGCCACGGCACCCTGGGCCACCTACGCGATCTTCGAGGCTCGCGAGGCCATGGGCGGCACATGGGACCTCTTCCGGTACCCCGGCGTGCGGTCCGACTCCGACATGTACACCCTGGGCTATTCGTTCCGGCCGTGGCGCGGCAACGCCACGCTGGCTCCCGGCGACGCCATCTTGGATTACATCAACGAGACCGCGCGAGAAGAGGGCATCGATCAGCACATCCGCTATCGCCACCGCATCGTGGCCGCTGACTGGTCGACCGACGACGGCCGTTGGAACATCACCGCAGAACGAACCGTCGCCACCGATTCCGACGACGACTCCTACGACCAACCCGATGACCACTCCGGCCGGACCGAGCGCATCGAGGTCACGTGCGGCTTCCTGCTGTCGTGCAGCGGCTACTACCGCTACGACCGCGGCCATGTCCCCGACTTCGACGGCATCGACGACTTCACCGGGACCGTGATTCACCCCCAACTGTGGCCCGAGGACCTCGACACCACCGGTCAACGCATCGTGGTCATCGGCAGCGGAGCCACCGCCGTGACCTTGATTCCCTCGCTCGCAGAAACCGCAGCCCACGTCACGATGCTGCAACGCTCCCCCACCTACATCGCTCCGGTTCCGCCGAGGAATCCCGTCGCACGCGCGCTCACCAAACTCTTGCCCCGCCGCGCCGCCGACGTCGCCGTCCGATGGTTCCACGCCCTCTCGGCCCAGGCGTTCTACGAGTTCGCACAAGCCCGGCCGAACCCGGTCAAAAAGCTCCTACGCAAGGGCGTGAAGGACAGCCTGCCCGACGGCTACGACATCGACACCCATTTCACTCCTACCTACGACCCGTGGGATCAGCGACTGTGCGCCTCACCCGGCGGCGACATCTTCCGGGCCATCAGCGCCGGTACCGCATCGGTGGTTACCGATCACATCGACACGTTCACCAAAAACGGCATCAAGCTGCAGTCCGGAGCCGAACTCTCGGCCGACATCATCGTCACGGCGACAGGTCTCGAGTTGCTGTTTCTCGGCGGCATCGCACTCTCGGTCGACGGCGAACCGGTCGACGTGTCGAGCCGACTGACCTACAAGGGCATGATGCTCGAGGACGTCCCAAATCTTGCCATCGCCGTCGGCTACACGAACGCTTCGTGGACGCTGAAGTGCGATCTCACCTGCGACTACGTGGCGCGGCTGCTCAATGGCATGCGCGAGCGAGGCATGACGCAGTGCACGCCACGGAACCGGGACGGCGACGCCACCAGCGAGCCGCTGCTCGCGCTTACCGCAGGGTACGTCCAGCGATCGCTGCATCTCCTGCCCCGGCAAGGCAGCAAGGCGCCGTGGCGCAATCACCAGAGCTACCTACGCGACTACCGGGCGATCAAGAAGGGCACGATGTTCGACGACTCGCTCGAGCTCTCGAACCCGACGCCGCCACGATTGAACGTGTCACACACGGCGAAGCTGCAAGGATCAGAGGCGTGAAGGACTTCAACGGCCGTGTCGCGGCGATCACGGGAGCCGGGTCGGGGATCGGCCGCTCGCTGGCCCTCGAACTCTCTCGGCGAGGCACCCACCTCGCGCTCAGCGACGTCGATGCAACCGGCCTCGCCGAGAGCGTCGCGCTCTGCGAGGGCGCGGGCGTCAAGGTGACCTCGGAGGTGGTCGACGTCTCGGACAAGGCAGCCATGTTCGCGTGGGCCGACGGTGTCGCCGACCAGCACGGCAAGGTCAACCTCATATTCAACAACGCCGGCGTCGACCTCAACGCTACTTTCGAAGGGGCGAGCTACGACGATTTTGAGTGGCTGATGAACATCAACTTCTGGGGCGTCGTGCATGGCACCAAGGCGTTCCTCCCCCACCTCCGGGCCGCCGGTGAGGGTCACGTCGTCAACATTTCGAGCGTGTTCGGCCTCGTGAGCATCCCCACGCAGTCGGCGTACAACGCAGCCAAGTTCGGGGTGCGGGGCTTCACCGACGCACTTCGGATCGAGCTCGACATCGAGCGATGCGGCGTATCGGCCACCACCGTCCATCCGGGCGGTATCAAGACCAATATTGCCCGCAACGCCCGTGTCCACCACAGCGCGGCAGCCTTCGGCGACGCCGATGACAACCTCGCCGACGAGTTCGACAAGCTGGCGCGAACAACACCGGACAAGGCGGCGCAGCAGATACTGCGAGCAGTGGCCCGAAACCGGCGCCGCGCACTCATCGGGCCCGACGCGGTCGTCTTCGACCTCGTCTCGCGCCTACCGGCCGGTTTCTATCAGCGAGCACTGGTCGTCGGCGCACGTCGGCGCATGCGTAAGACCTGAGCGCAATCGGCTCCGGAGCGCTGCATTCGCAGCCAGGAGAAGCGCAGCAAAGGTCACGACGATGATGGCCGGATCTTCGATCACCTCCGCGGGGTGCAATGTGGAGATCAGCGGAGCGCTGAGCATCGCCAAGGAAAGGCACGAGACATCGATGGCGTCGAGCATGCCGGAGGTGCTCCGCTTTGCCTGTCCCACCTCGAGCAGCCGTAGCCCGAGTGCGCCTTGGCAGATCAGATAGAAGATCGACGGCTCAACTGCGCCGGCCAACACGAAGTGCAGGTTAAGAAACATGCCGACCGCCAGACCCAAGCCGACCCGTCGATTCGACAGCAGGGTCGCCGCCGCGAAGAGCTGCAACGCGACGACCAACAATGCGAATGCTGCGGCGTTGGGGCCAACGACCAGATCGAGGAACGGCCGGTACCAAGCCAACGAGTCTCCGTCATGGGTGGAGACGAAGCCGACGATCACCTCGCCGCTCCACCAACGACCATCGACAACCTTCTCGACTGCGGCCCGAGCCCATCCGAGTCCGATGAAGAGCTGCACGAGTACAACCCACGCAGGAGTCGATTGCACCTGCTGCCGAAGCCACCGTAGGAGGGACTCGGGTAGGCGGATCAACTCGGGTGGGCCGACCACGGCCGGTGCCGGGCGCGTATCAGGCGACATTGTTTCCATGACCACCACCGTCCACGCCAAGGGTAAGAATGGATCAAGGCCCCGTGAAGAATTCGATGAGGCCCGCCCGCGGTGAGCACCCCTCG
>CBESNZ010000172.1:0-7174 GCA_965531045.1 uncultured Acidimicrobiales bacterium | reverse complement strand
GCCAACACGTCGATCGATGGTGGATCGGTCCATGCCCCGCATTTGGGCAGCAAAGGCGAGGTTCTCGCGAGCGGTCAATCGATCGTCGAGACCCGCATTCTCGGTCAGCACGCCGGTGTGGTGCCGCAACACGTCACCCTCGGTCGCCGGGTCGTAGCCGAGAACGGTCGAGTGTCCCGACGTCGGCGCGAGCACGCCGTTCAGCAGTCGAACGGTCGTCGTCTTCCCCGCGCCGTTTGGCCCCAGTAACGCAAGGATCTCGCCGGGCTCGACTTGCAGCGTCAGGTCGTCGACGGCCACGTGTTCGTCAAAGGTTCGGCTGAGCCCGTGGGTCTGTATTAGTGCGGTCATCCGTGTCGCCCGGCTGGTGTCGCTGCTCTACGGCAGCAGGTCGTAGGCGATGATCAACGTCTCGTTGATTCGTTGCACCTGCAGTTGCGGTGGGCCGAAGAGGGGGAGCGGGCCGGCGGGTGTGCCGATCGGATCGGCGGGCACGGCAGCGGGAGGGCTGGTCGTCGTCGGCGAAGTGCCGGACGCCTCCGTCGTCGTGGACGACTCCGGCTGGACCGCTTGCGGTGGCCGGTTGATGGCAACGGTGGATGTGGTCGACACCGGACTCGGCGGCGGGGTCGTCGTGGTGGGTGGCGGCGGTGGTGGCGTGGACGTCTCGAGCTTCATGAACCGGTGCGTCGTGTACATGACATCACCGACCCAGACGACGCCCACACCCACATGGGTGAACTCGGGATCCACGAGGTTGGCGTAGTGACCCGGACTGGCGACGAACGCGTCCATGAGGGCCGTGACCGACGGACCGACGCCCACGTTCTCCCCGAGCTTCAACCACGGAGCCGTGAGCCCAGCGCTTATGGGACTCGCATGCGATATCTGGCCGGCGTTCGCCATGTTCTGCGCCCAAGTGCGCGACAGGCTCGTCAGTTCCCCGTGGATCGTGAGGGCAGGGAGCCCCGCGGACGAGCGGACGTTGTTGATGGCGGCCACGAACGATGCTTCCTCCGTTGCCTGCGCGCTTGCCGAGTTGGCGGAGAGCGGAGCGAGGATGACAAGCATCGATGCGATTAGCGCGCTGACGGCGAGCTTTCTCATGTGTGTTGTGCTTCGGCGTCGGTCGCAGATCACTTGAGAAGAATTGAAGCCCGCGTCCCGTGCGGTTGCCGGCGGAGCCCACGCAAGCGGTACTTTTTGGCTCCTCGCCTCCGGAACAGGTGGTCGCACCATCAGCGGCTACCTTTGTTCGACGGATTGCAGGAAAGGCCCCGTAGCGGTGAATCTCGGATCGTCAGTCGTCGAACACGACCCAGACACGATTGCGCTGTTTCAGCGCGGCCAAGAGGTGTCCTACGGACAGTTGCGGGCGATGATCGACGGATTCCGGGGCGGTCTGGTCGAACGCGGCGTCACGCCGGGCGACCGGGTTGCGCTCGTGTTCGCCAACACGCTCGAGTTCGTCGTGAGCTTCTACGCAACGCTCGGAGCCGGCGCGGTTGCCGTGCCGCTCAACCCGTTGTCCCCGCCCCCCGAAATGGGTCGTGAACTCGAGGCGATCACGCCTACCGCCGCAATCGTCGGCCCGGCCGGGCGGCGAAGTTTTGCGGGTTTGAACGAAGACGTGCTCGCCGCCATCGATATCGTCATCGCCCCGATCGACGCCGGCCTGGCCGACGACGAGCTGATCGCCCCGATCGCATTCGCAACCGTGATGGACAGCGAGCCGGCGCCGATCGTCGAACTCGACGCCGATGCCCCGGCGGTCATGATGTTCACCAGCGGCACAGCGGGCCTGCCAAAAGCTGCCGTGCTCACCCACGGCAACCTCGACGTCAACCAGCGTCAGATGATGCAACACGCCGGCAACCTCATTCGACCCGACGATGTCGCCTTCGGCGTGTTGCCGTTCTTCCATATCTATGGTCTCAACGCGGTGCTCGGCCTCTCCTTCCGGATCGGCGCAGCCGTCGTTCTGGTCGAGCGATTCGACCCCGCCGCCGCCCTCGAAACAATCGCGCGCCGGCGGGTGACCAATGTGCTCGGTCCCCCCACCCTTTGGGCTGCGTTGGCCTCCCTGCCCACGGCAAATCCCGAGAACCTGCGTTCGGTTCGGGTCGCCAGTTCGGGCGCATCGAAGCTGCCGGATGTGGTCGCCAAGATGTGCAAAGACCGGCTTGGCGTCGAGGTGCGTGAGGCGTACGGCCTGACCGAGGCCAGTCCGGCGGTCACGTCCTCCATCGGCACCGACGCGCCGCTGGGCTCGATCGGCACGCCCATGCCCGGTATGGAGCTGCGGATCATCGACCCGATGGGCGACGATGTCCTGATCGGCGACGAGGGAGAGCTGCTCGTTCGCGGTCCGAACGTCTTCCCCGGATACTTCGGCGAGCCCGAGGCCACCGCCACGTGCCTCGACTCCGACGGTTGGCTTCACACCGGCGACGTCGCGCTCGTGGACGACGGCGGATTCCTCTACATCGTCGATCGGGCCAAGGATCTGGTCATCGTTTCGGGGTTCAACGTGTACCCAGCCGAGGTCGAGGCCATTCTGATGGAACATCCGAGCATCGCCGATGTCGCCGTCGCCGGCGTGGAGCATCCGCACACCGGCGAGGCGGTGCGGGCCTACGTCGTTCCCCGACCGGGCGAGGCCATCGACGAGCACGACGTCGTCGAGTTCTGCACCGAGCGTTTGGCGCACTACAAGTGCCCGTCAAAGGTCACCTTTGTCGAGTCGATTCCTCACGGTCTGGCCGGGAAGATCCTCCGGCGAGAGCTCCCGTCCTGAGGTGGGTTCAGAGCTGACCAAACGGATCGAGCGGTATCGGGTTGGTCGTGCCCTGCTCGACCCCGGAAAGTCGGTGCGGTGGCTCACCGAACGGGTCGGAGACGCGTACTACCGACGGCGTGGTCAGAGCGACTATGTGGCTTTTGTCGTGCTCACCCGCTCGCGTACGGGTTCGACCCTGCTCGTCACGACCCTCGACTCCCATCCCGAGATTCGCTGCGGGGAGGAGCTCTTTCAGTGGATGCGTCATTCCGACGCCGTGGCCCGACTCGACCGTACGTTCGGTCCGCAGGCGCCGGACGTGCGGGCTCGCGGCTTCAAGATCTTCTACTACCACCCGCTCGACTCGGACGTCGACGTCTTTGCGCTGCTGCGCGAGGTCCCCGACCTCAAGGTGATCCATCTCGTTCGCGAAGATGTCTTGGCGACGATCATCTCCAGCAAGGTTGCCGAAGCCACCGACCAATGGCGGGTGACCAACGACCACGGCGCCACCGCAGCAGCGCCGGCAGCAATCGACATCGCCGCCGATGTGTTGGCGGCCGAGTTCGAAGCGACCGAGTCGATGATCGCGGCGGGATGTCAAAGGTTGGCCGGCCTGGACTGGCTCGACGTCACCTATGAGGCCCTTGTCTCTGGTTCGGCTGTCTCTGATTCGGCTGTCTCCGATTCCGCAACGGAGTTGGACCGGATACAGGACTTTTTGGGAGTGACACAGAGGCCGATGGGTTCCGTGCTCAAACAACAGCGGCGATCGAGCAAACGCGATCAGCTCACCAACTACGACGACCTGGCGGCAACCTTCGCGGGTACCCGGTGGGGCCGGTTCTTCGACGAGCCATAGCTGCCGGCGACGGTAGCCGCCCGAGTTTGTGCGATTGAGAAAAGCTCGTACCGTTGCCACCATGGTCCGCTCTCGTCCGATTCCCGACGCCACCGTCGCGCGGCTTCCGGGCTATCGCCGGGCCCTTCTCGGGCTCGAAACCGATGATGTTGCCACCGTCTCCTCAGAGCGGCTGGCCGAACTCTCCGGCGTGAATGCGGCGAAGGTGCGGAAGGATCTTTCGTACCTCGGCACCTATGGCACCCGCGGCGTCGGCTACGACGTGCCGTTCCTGCTCTTCCAAGTGTCGCGCGAGCTCGGGCTCACCAGTCAGTGGCCGGTCGTCATCGTCGGCCTGGGAAATCTCGGTCAGGCCCTGGCCAAATACCGGGGTTTCACCCAACGGGGGTTCCCGGTCACGGCGCTGGTCGACATCGATCCCGACAAGGTCGGAACCGATATCGAGGGCATCGAGATCTCCTCGCTCGATGATCTCGATCAACTCGTCGCCGAACGGGGCATCACCACGGGGATCATTGCGACGCCTGCGGAAGCGGCCCAGGACATCGCCGATCGCCTGGTCGCCGCCGGTATCACGTCGCTCCTCAATTTCTCGGCGACACCCATCGCTGTGCCCGACGACGTCCCCCTGCGCGAGGTCGACCTGGCGCAAGAACTGCAGATCCTCAGCTTCTATCAACACCGACGGAGCGCGGAGACGCCTTCGAACGCCTAGGGCGTCGTCGACGAGGGCCTGAGCGACCGTCATGTGTCGCTTGTCTTCCAGCTGCGAGTTTGGCGCGAAATTGCGTCATACTGAGGGTTCCTGATTCGGTGCCGTTTCGGTGGCAACGACGAGGGCAAACCCCGAAGCCTCAAGGAACGTATTCCTTTGTCCCTGATCGTCATCGGGCTGAACCAGCGACTGGCCAGTCTCGATCTTCTCGAGCGCATGAACGTGCCCGAAATGGGCCTCTCGAAGGCACTCCACGATGTGATGACCCGCGATTCGGTTTCCGAAGCGGTGATCTTGTCCACGTGCAACCGCACCGAGGTCTACCTCGACGCCGAGCGGTTCCACAGCGCATACGACGACGTGCGCACGTTCCTGTCCGAGACGGGCGGGCTGATGCCCGAACAGTTCGCCGACAGCCTGTACGCCTACTACGACACCGATGCGGCCAGGCACCTATTCGAGGTCGCAGCCGGCGTCGACTCCATCGTCCTCGGCGAAACCGACATTTTGGGACAGGTCCGTCGCGCTTGGGAGGTCGCCCAACGAGAGGGTGCCGCCTCGACCGCCCTGAACCCGATGTTCCGCCAGGCGGTCGAAGTCGGGAAACGCGTCCGCACCGACACCGGAATCTCCCGCCACATCACGTCGGTATCGCAGGCGGCGGTTGCCATGGCGGCACAACGTCTCGACTCGCTCACCGATCGCCAGGTCCTGCTCATCGGCGCGGGCGAGATGGGCGAGGGCATGGCGGTGGCGCTGAAGGGCGCCGGCGTGTCCGAGGTGCTCATCGCCAATCGCACCTGGGAGAAGGGTGTCGACATGGCCACTCGGCTGGGCGGCACCGCGGTGGCGTTGGCCGACCTCACCGAAGCGCTGCTCGATGTCGACGTGTTGCTCACGTCGACGGGAGCGTCCTCGATCATCGTCGAGAACTCCACCCTCGACGAGGTCCAATCAGCCCGCAATGGCCGCGAATTGCTCATCGTCGACATCGCAGTGCCGCGCGACGTCGATCCACGCGCCGGCGAAGTGCCCGGCATCACGTTGCTGAACATGGACGACCTCGAAGCGTTTGCCGACGCCGGCCTCGAGGAGCGCCGCCGTGAAGTCTCGGCGGTCCAAGCGATCATCGGCGAAGAGATCGACCGTTTCGTACGCATCACCACGACCCGTGAGGTTGAACCATTGATCGCGGCGTTGCATGAACGCGGTAGAGCGGTACGCGATGCCGAGCTCGAACGTTTCGCGGCAGCGCTTGCCGATCTCGACCCGTCTGCTCGCACCGCGGTCGAGTCCCTCGCTCAGGGCATTTTGGGCAAGTTGCTGCACGAGCCCACCGCGCAGCTCAAAGCCGCTGCTGGCTCGCCGCGTGGCGACCGTATGGCCGACGCCATGCGCGACCTCTTCGATCTCTAGTCGGCCGATGACCGGTTTGGTCAGGCGGGCATCCACCCGCGGTAGCACGCTCGCCCGCTGGCAGACGAGCCACGTCGCACAGTTGCTCGGATCGGCCGCCGGTGTAGAGGTAGAGCCGCTCGTCGTGCAGACCACGGGTGACCGTCGCCTCGACGTGCCGATCCACGAGATCGGCGGCAAGGGCGTGTTCGTGAAAGAAGTCCAGGCCGCGGTACTCGACGGCCGGGCCGATTTTGCGGTGCACTCGGCAAAGGATCTGCCGTCGATCACCCCCGTCGGTTTGGTCCTTGCATCCGTTCCCACGAGGGCCGACGCTCGTGACGCGCTCATCGGTAGTCGACTCGACGATCTGGCCCTCGGGGCGGTCGTCGCCACCGGGTCGATTCGCCGTCGGGCGCAGCTGGCGAACGCCCGTCCGGATCTGGTCTTCGCCGAACTCCGCGGCAATATCGGGACTCGACTACTGAAGGCATCCGATTTCGACGCGATCGTCATGGCGGCGGCAGCGCTCGACCGGTTGCATCAAGAGGTCGAGGTGGTCGAGCGGCTGGCGCCATCGATCATGTTGCCCCAGGTCGGCCAGGGGGCGCTGGCGATCGAGTGTCGGGCCGACGATGTCGAGATGATCGATCTGCTGCGAACAATCGAGGACCGCGACGCTCGGGTGTGCGTGAACGCCGAACGCGGCTTCCTGCAAGAGCTCGGCGGCGACTGCGACCTTCCCGCCGGGGCCTACGCGACCTTGCATGACGAGGGCATCGAGCTCACCGCCATGCTCGCTTCGGCCGACGGCGCGACCGTCGTGCGCGAAACCGTGGTCGTTGCCGAACAGGATGGCCCCGATGCCGGCGCCGCTCTGGCTCGGTTGCTTCGAGACGACCGTGGTGGCGCGGCCCTGCTTGCCGATGGGTAACGGCTTGCCAGTGGGTAACGGACCGCTCGCCGGTCGACGGGGGGTGATCACCCGAGCGCGCGAACAAGCCGGGCCGCTCGCCGACGCGCTCGTCGCCGGAGGTGCCGAACCGGTGTTGGTTCCGACGATCGCGTTCGAGCAACCCGCCGACGGCGGAGCAGCGCTTCGGGCCGGTTTGGCTGGGCTGGCGAGCTACGACTGGCTCTTGCTGACATCGGTCAACGCCGTCGACCGGGTGGTGGCCGAACTCGAGACCCCGGCGTTGGCGACCGTCGACCGCGTGTCGACGCCGACGGTTGTGATCGGTTCGAAGACCGCAGAGGCTGCCGAGGCCGCCGGCTTCCGGGTGGCGCTGATGCCCGACGACTTTGTCGGGGAAGGCCTGCTTGCCGTGATGCCGTCCGGCGCCGGCACGGTGCTGTTCCCCCGCGCAGCGATTGGACGCAATGTGCTGCTCGTCGGGTTGGCCGAGCTGGGCTGGAGCGTCGA
>CBESNZ010000171.1:0-7185 GCA_965531045.1 uncultured Acidimicrobiales bacterium | reverse complement strand
GGTCGGCGGAGGCGGCTTCGCCGTGGTCGGCGGAGGCGGCTTCGCCGTGGTCGGCGGCGGGGGTGGCTTCACCGTGGTCGGCGGCGGAGGAGGCGGCTTCGTCGTGACCGGAGCGGTATTCGGCGGAACCGTCGTGGCCGGTGGGTTCAAATTCGGCGGCGTGACCACGACGCACCGATCGGGTTCGCCGTCGCCGTTGGTGTCCTTGGGGACCAGCAACGCGGGGCAGTCACCCAAGAACGGCAGGCCACCGAGATCGGCACAGAAGTCGAGGATGCCGTCGTTGTTGAAGTCGATTTCGGCGCGCACCGAGCCGCACGGGCTCTGCAGCGCTTTCTCGAGCGTCTCCTCCTCGTCGTCGGACAGGATCCGTTCACCGGCGCGCGTCGGCCCGGGTGCTGGGAACGCAAGCACCTCGCGACCCTCGTGGTAGGCGCTCATGTAGGCGCCCCAGATCTGCGCTGGGAACGACCCGCCGGTCACGCCGCTTCGTCCCAATACCCCGCGCATCTGGAGTTCTTCGCCGGGTCGGCACGGAGCGGGGTCTCCTTCCTCGCACAAGGTCGGCCGGCCCATCCACACCGCCGTGGCGAGTTGCGGGGTGAACCCGACAAACCAGGCATCCTTGAAATCCTGCCCGGTGCCGGTCTTGCCGGCCGCCGGCTGGTTGGGCAAACGGGCCGCCGTGCCGGTGCCGCTCCGCACATTGGACTCGAGCACGTTCATGACGAGCCGGGCCGACTGTTCGGAGATCGCTCGCGATTCGACGTCGGCCTGATTCGCCCGGTCGAAGAGCACCTCGCCCTCGGATGTCTCGACCCGGTCGATGAAGTACGGCGTGACCCTGATGCCGTCGTTGGCGATCGAGGCATAGGCGGTTGCCATATCGAGCGGCGTCACGCCGAACGGTCCGAGCGGCATCGAGATGACGCCCGGATCGAGCTCGCTGGTCACCCCGAGTGCGTTGGCAACCTCGGCGACATTCGAAAGTCCGACCGTCTGGCCGATGTTGAGGTAGCCACAGTTCGACGAGCTGAGGGTCTGCGAACGGATCGTGCCGATGCTGCCGCGCGAGCCCCCGAAGTTGGTGGCCGTGTACGGATCTGGCGTGCCGCCCGTGTTCTCGAACTCGCACGGGCTGACGCCGCTGATGATGTCGTTCGGAACATACCCGGCCTCCATTGCCGCCGCGAGCACAAAGGTCTTGAACGACGAACCGGTGCCACGCACGCTCTGGGTGGCGATGTTGAACTTGAACTCGCCGAAACCGGGTCCACCCACCAAAGCCCGGATGGCGCCCGAACCCGGCTCGACCGACGCGATTGCCGCCGTGATCTTGAGATTGTTGCTGGGGAGACGGTCGGCAATGGCCTTCTCGGCCTGCGCTTGTGCGACCGGGTCATACGTCGTGAAGACCCGAAGGCCTCCGGCAAACACCGACTCTTTGCGGTCGAGGTAGGTATCACCGAGGTAGTCGGCATCGAGCAGCTCTTGTTTCACCTCTTCGAGAAAGTAGGTCTCTTCGAATTCGTCCTGGGACGACTTTCGCGTCCGCGGCACCGGGACCTTGGTGAAGAAGTCGAACTCGTCTTCGGTGATGACCTCGGCCGCCAAGAGGCGCGCCAGCGACCGATCGCGGAACTCCTTGCCGGTCTCGGGTCGCCTCGTCGGGTCGCGAGAAACCGGCGAGGCAATGAGCGCGGCCAGCATGGCGCTCTGCGGATAGTCGAGTTCGCTGGCATCGACGCCGAAGTACACCTCGGCCGCCGCCTGCACGCCGTAGGCACCCGCACCGAAGTACACCGTATTGAGGTACAGCTCGAGGATTTCGTCCTTCTCCATCTGATCTTCGAGCCGGATGGCGAGGGCGGCCTCGGGGATCTTGCGGTCGAGGTCTTGCGTGTCGGTGAGGACACTGTTCTTGATCAGCTGCTGCGTGATGGTGGAGCCGCCCTGTTCCACGGACCCCGCTTCGACGTTGCGCACCAAGGCCCGAAAGATCGCCCGAATGTTGATGCCGTTGTGCGAGTAGAAGTCGGCGTCCTCGACCGTGAGGATCGTGGTGATCGCCTCGTCGGAGATCTCGTCGAGCGATACCAACTCGCGGTTCTCGGGGCCGGTGAGCTGACCGTATTGCTCACCGTTGGCGTCAAATACCACCGACCGACGAGCCAGACTCCGCAAGTCGACGTCGTTGGCCGACGACTTGTTGGCCGTGAACATCTCGCTGGCCTGCGGCGAGAGCGCCGCGGCCGTGATGCCAAGGGTCAGTGCGCCGAGAACGACGACCACGCCGAGCCGTGTCATGTGGAAAACCCACCGACCGACGAACCGCAACCAACGCTCGAGCACGACCCTGACGTTATCGCCGCCCGAGAGCGGGTGGACGTCGGGCCACCATTCAATGCGGGCCGAAAACCGCCGCAGCCGGCGCGTCCACGATCGTCCCCCTCCAGCGAGATCCTGGGCGCACCGGCCGGGCGTTAGCTAAGCAGATCACCAAGCGCTCGTCCTGCCGGTCGACGCGACTGTCGCACGACCGCAACGGTTTCGCGCGCATTGTCGCCCCGATGCCGCAGAAGACTGCGGAATGTGACAAATCGACCGCCGGCGTCGCTCGGTCGGCTCGAAAGCGACTAGTACGATCCGCCGAGCTTGGTGTGGTCCCACGACACGACTTTCTCCGGGTGCACGACCACGGCGGTGCGCTTCGACGCCATGTGCTCGGCCGCCTGATTGAGCATCTCCTCGGGGATGTCGGGCTGATTCCGAAGCATCACCGCCAGCGCTAGCGGGTGGACCTTCTCGCGATCGGTGACGAGTTCTGCCGTGCCGCGAATCATGACTCCCCGAAGCTTTTCGTACTCGGTGCCGTCCTCGAGCAGACACGTGATGCGCGGGTCGCGCTGGAGATTGAGAATCTTCTGCGACTTGGTGTACGTCTCGAACACGAGCTTGTCGTCGACGACGGCAAACCACAGCGTCGACAGGTGGGGAAACCCGTCGTGCCCGTGGACGGCAACCTGCAGGCTCTGCTGCTCGGCGATGAACTCGCGCTGTTCGTCTTCGGACATACGGATCTGATCTCGACGGTTGTTGGCCATGACGAGAACCTACAGAAGGCGCCGATCAGTCGCCCAACGCGTTACTTCGTGGCGGCTGGACAATTGCAGCTTGCGCAGAATCGCCGACGAGTGCGACTCGACCGTTTTGACCGAAATGGTGAGCCGCCTGGCGATTTCCTTGTACGCGTACCCGCGAGCGAGCAGGCGCAGCACCTCTTGCTCGCGGGCGGTGAGCAGATCGAGTTCCGGGTCGACCTGGTGGGTCGGGATCTCGGCGAAGGCGTCGAGTACGAAGCCGGCGAGGCGGGGTGAGAACACCGCATCACCAGCGGCGATCCGCTGCACCGCGTCGATGAGATCTTCGCCGCTGATCGCCTTCGTGACATACCCGCGAGCTCCGGCCCGAATCACGGCGATCACATCACTCGCGGCGTCCGATACCGACAGCGCAAGCACCGGGACCTGGCACTGCGCCGCCTTCAGCCCGGCCAGAACCGCCACCGCGTTTCCGCCCGGCAAATGTACGTCGAGCAGAACGACATCGGGGGTGTGGGTGGTGATGACCTCGATCGCCCCCTCGACGTCGTCTGCCTCGCCCACCACGTCGACAACCGACTCGATCTGGGCGCGCACACCGGCGCGCACGAGGGCATGATCGTCGACGACCACGACCCGCAACGGCTCGGACCGTTCGGGACCGGCCCGATTCGCACGCTTTCGGTCGGCCGCGCTGTTTCGATCGGTCATGCTGGCTCCCTTGGCAAGTGCAACTCGACTTCCGTGCCGGCGCCGGGGGACGACGTGATCTCGGCCTCGCCTCCCGCCCGTCGCATGCGCCCGATGATCGAATCGGCGACACCATGACGATCCGCAGGGATCGAGGTTGGCTCAAATCCCACACCGGTATCGCGCACGTAGACGTCGACGCTGCGTGCGCCGACTTCGGCGAAGACGTCGACCCGACTGGATTTGGCGTGGGTGGCCGCATTGACCATCGCCTCCCGGGCGGCGGCCAGCAAGGCATCGCCGCGCTCGCCCAACACCGCCTCCCCCACCACCACGACCTCGACCGGCACCACGTGGAGCTGCTCCACCTCAGCCGCTATGGTCTCGAGCTCCGATCGCAGACTCCCCACCGCCGTGGCCCGCGGCGAAAACAACCAACCCCGCAGCTCGCGCTCCTGCTGCCGGGCCAAGCCCACGACCTTGGGGTCGTCGGAGTCACGCTGGATCAACGAGAGGGTCTGCAGGACCGAGTCGTGCAGGTGGGCCGCCACGTCGGCCCGCTCGTCGGATCGAATTCGTTCACGCCGCTCCTCGGTGAGCTCGCCCGCCAAGCGGGCAACGGTCGGCGCGGCCACGAGCGAAAGCCCGGCGACCACCACGCCCACGACGACCAGCGTGTCGCGTGCGGCCCCCAGACTGAAGTTCAACGTGACCGCCAGGACGACGCCCATCGTCACCAGTGCGGCGCCGCCGCCGAATCGGGTGAGCCAAGGCCACCGGCCACCGCTCGGGCTGAGGTCGACCCCTCGGTCGTTTGCGAAGACCACCCCTCCGGCGAGAAGCAGTGCCGGCCACATCACCGAGTCGGAGAACGGAAATCCGATCGACCGCGCCAGCAACAACATCCCGACGAGCACCATGACCACGGCCAATTTGGCATTGGCCGTGCTCGCCGCCTTCGGGCTGGGCACTCCGTCCTCGCCGCGGGTTTGCAGGACGACGAAGGCCACGGCGTACACGGCTATCCCGAAGCCGCCCGCCAAAGCCAGAACGACGAATCCGACCCGCACCAGTACGGCGTCGACGCCCAACTCGGCCGCGATTCCCGACGCGACGCCGCCCAGGATCGCACCGTCGTCGATGCGCTTGGGAACCCGCCAGTGCGGGTGCGAAACCTCGTTTTCCATGGTCGTAGTGTCGCACGTGGCAGGCTGGTTGCCAGCCAGGCGAAACCCTGAGGTCACCCTGAGACGCTCAGCGGTGTTCTCGGGGAAAGTCCCGATTTCGCCGGACTCCCCGAATCGGCACGATGGAACCCATGGAAGAACAACAACCATCGCTGGACCCACCTCCGAGTCCGCCCCATGACCCGCCCCCGGCCCAAAGCGCAGCTGCGCCACAACGCCGTTTGACCAGGTCGAGCCAACGAACCGCAGCCGGCGTTGCCGGAGGAATAGGCGAGTACTTCGGGGTGGATCCCACCTTCGTGCGCATCGCGTTCGTCGCCGCGACGTTCGCCGGTGGCCTCGGCGCCGCGGTGTACCTCGCCGGCTGGCTTCTCATTCCCGAGGCCGATGGCACCACCGTGCTCAACTCGCGCCGCGCCGACCTCGACCCTTGGGCGATCTTCGGCATCGGCGTCTTGATCTTTGCGGTGATCTTCGGCACCGGGCTCAACAATGACGATGGCATCGTGTTGCCTTTGCTGCTCATCGCCGGCGGCGTCTTCTTGCTGAACCAGCGCCGTGACGGCACGCCGAGTTCCGTCGCCGCAGGCCATGCCGCGCCGCCCCTGACGACCGAGCCGACGACAGCGGCGTTCGAGGACCACTCCCTCTATCCCAGGGAGGACGTCACCACCCCGTTGCAGCAACCCGGACCCTATTGGACGCCGCCCCAACCGCCAGCCCAAGCCCCTCCGTTCGAACCGCTCGAAACCGAACCGCGGCCGCCGGCGATCGTCACCCGAGTCGCTCTGTCGCTCGCGCTGTTCGTCATCGCCGTCGGTGTGGCTATCGGCGCATCCGACGCCACCGAGTACCACGCGACGGCCATCTCAGCAGGCGTGCTGGCCACCTTCGGTCTCGGACTGGTCGTGTCCGCATTCATCGGCCGGGGGCGCGGACTCGGCCTGCTCGCCATTTTGGCGCTCATCGCGACGATGGCCACAGCGAGTCTCGAAACCGCCATCGACGCCGGCACGGGTGAACGCGACTACCGTCCGGCTTCGGCCGCGGCACTCGACGAACGGTACGAACTCGGCTTCGGGGAACTGGTCGTCGACCTGCGCGACGTGGTGCCCGAGCCGGGCGAGCGTCTGGAGGTGGAGGTCGATCTCCGCATCGGCTCCGCCAAGGTCTACGTCCCTCGAGACGTCACGATCGAAACCGAAGGCGACGTATCGATCGGCGAAGTCCAAGTGCTCGGGGTGTTCGAGGCGGGCATGGGCAACAGCGTCGGGCAGGACCGCATCGGGTCCGACGAGGCCGGCACGCTCGTCGTCGACCTCCACGTCGGCATTGGAGAAGGAGTCATCCGTTATGCGAACTGAGTTCAGCTTTTTTCGACTGGCCTTCGGGCTGCTGTGCATCGTCGTGGCAATCATCACCGGTGTCGGAAATGTCGATGGCTACAGCTTCGACGTCGCCTGGTTGTGGGTTGTCGCGCTCAGCGTGATCGGCGTCGCCGGACTGGCCTCGGTCGTGGACACCGTTCGGCGGGCTCGACAGCCCGTCGGTGTGGCCGCAGACGAGTTCGATCTAGACGACGATGGACCCGCAATCGACGTTTGAGGTGACGCCGCCGAGGAACGACCGCACGAGGTAGGTGTGCGTTCCCGGCGTCGCCGTGGTGTCGGTGTAGCTGAGTTCGTTGACGACCGTCGCCCGGAAGGCGCCGTCGCGGCGCACGAAGTATCGGTCCTCGCCGGGGATCTCGTCCCAGGTGACAACAACGCCACCGAGACCATCGAGGGCGAGCGAGCAGGTCGGGTCGGGCGGAGGATCGATCGTGACCGCGCCACACTCGAGATTGGTGACGACGCCGTTCTGGAACGACCGGACGAGATAGTCGTTCACGCCAACGGCGGGCTTCAGATCGGTGTAGGTCTCGGCGTTTTGCACCGTCGCGAGAAACCCACCGTTGCGGCGCACGAAATACGTGTCCTCGCCCGGAACCGGGTCCCAGGTGATCTTCGGGAAACCCGCACCGTTGAGTTCGACGCCGCACGTGGGGTCGCCGACGACCTCGAAGACGACGGTCTCGGCCACCGAGACGTTGTCCGCCCCGTCGACCGCGCGCGCTTCGATCCGGTACTGGTCGGGTGCGACCGCAAAGGACGTATTCCAGCTCGCGGTTTCGTTCGGCCCGACGATCTCGGGGAACACGACGAACT
>CBESNZ010000170.1:0-7222 GCA_965531045.1 uncultured Acidimicrobiales bacterium | reverse complement strand
CCCGAGTTGCAGAACAACAGCGTGTTGTCGTGCGGGATCAGGCTGGCCGAGGGCACACGCGTGTGACCACGCTCGACGAAGAATTCGGTAAACGCAGCGCGCAGTTGCTTGGCATCCATTGTCGTCGGAGTCTACGGCGCAACGTCGGCGGTGGTCTGCCTTTTCCGTCAGGTGCCGGTTCCGTTCACGTGACAGTTCCGTTCACGTGACAGTGACGTTCACGTGACAGTGCGGGAGCGGAACTCCTTGAGACGTTCCGGCAACTTGCGCGGCTTCGGCAACGGTGCGTTGTCGGACAGGTCGATCCAGGCGTCGTCGGCCTGCGTGTCGGACTGTTGCCTGGCCCGCGTTTCGGTGACGACGGATCGGAGTTCGCCCGTGGTGACCTTCGCCTTGTCGGCCAGGTCCTTGGATTTGGCGACCACGGCGGTGCGAACGTTCTCGGGCGTGTACCGCTCGACGGTCTTGGTGACCTTCTTCTTCACCTGCTTTTGCACATACATCGAACTGCCGACGCCGAGGCCGTAGCCGACCCCGGTCCAGATCACGCGCTTGAACATGGCTTCGACAATATCGCCTGAAACCGCGCGTCGGCGTTCAACGCTCGTCAGGGTCGGGCGTGCGTTGGTTCATCCGCTCGGCGACCTCGGCTTCGAAACCGTGCGCGGAAGGCTCGTAGTAGCGCTGACCGGCGACTTCGGTCGGACGATGCTCCTGCTCGACCCAACCGGCCGGATCGTCATGGGGGTATCTGTACCCATCCCCATGGCCCAACGTTTTGGCGCCCTTGTAGTGGGCATCACGAAGGTGTATCGGCACCTCTCCCCCGCCCGAGTCCTGCGCAGCCTGGGCGGCTCGCCCGAGGCCGATAGTCACCCGATTCGATTTCGGCGCCGTCGCCAGATGCACCACGGCTTGCCCGAGCGCGTACTTGGCCTCTGGAAGACCGACGAACTCGACGGCGTGAGCCGCAGCGTTCGCCACGACGAGGGCCATCGGATCGGCCATGCCGATGTCCTCGGACGCCAACACGACCAACCGACGGGCGATGAAGCGGGCGTCCTCACCGGCCAAGATCATTCGTTGCAGCCAATAGAGGCCGGCGTCGGCGTCCGAACCCCGAATGCTCTTGATGAAGGCGCTGATCACGTCGTAGTGCTGGTCCCGGCCGTAGCGCATGGCCTTCATACCGAGCGCTGACTCGGCCTCTTTGAGGCCGACGTGGGGCGGTGTGCCGGTCGCTGCCGCCAGCGCTATCGCGACCTCGAGGCTGGTCAGTATGTGGCGACCGTCGCCCGCCGCATGGGCGACCAAGTGCTCGATCGCGTCGTCGTCGGCGGTCGCGCCATCTTCATCGAGCCCACGCTGGACCAGCTGGCGGGTTGCGTCGTCATCCAGGAGTTCGAGGCGAAACAGGATCGACCGCGACAGAAGTGGGGCGTTGACCTCGAAGAACGGATTCTCGGTGGTCGCACCGATCAGCAGCAGCAGTCCGCTCTCGACCGATGGCAGCAGCGCGTCCTGCTGCGACTTGTTGAAACGGTGCACCTCGTCGAGGAACAGAATGGTCGACACCCCTCGTTGGCCGAGACGATGCTCGGCGGTTGCGATGACCTCGCGCACGTCTTTGACCGAGGCGCTGACAGCGGAGAGTTCGACAAACTCTTTCTCCGTTGCGCGTGCGATGACCCGAGCCAGGGTTGTCTTGCCCGTGCCCGGAGGTCCCCACAGGATGACCGACGACAGCTCGTCGGACTCGATCAACGTGCGCAACGGCATTCCCGGGGCGAGGAGGTGACGCTGCCCCACCACATCGTCGAGTCGCACCGGACGCAACCGAGCCGCCAACGGTGCCCGCCGATCCAAATGGTCCTGGGCTGCGCTGGAAAACAGATCGTTCACACGTCGACCCTAGTGGGATGCGTCCGGAGGGCTTTAGATCTGGACCGAAACCGCCGATACCAAGATCATGCCGACCATAGTGGTGATGTTGTTCTGGCTCTGGTTTGCGGGGTCCGTCGTTGCGTACTTCGTCCTGAAAGCACGCAAGCGGGCCGTAGCAGCCGAGGAATCCGATCCGATGGCCCTGTTCGGGTCTCCCGACCCGTCCGAGCCGGCAGCCATCGCTCCCGCGCGGCCTGTTTCTTCTGCCGTGGCCCCCGCATCTAGGGATTCAGCATCTAGGGACTCAGCACCTAGGGACTCAGCATCTAGGGATTCGGCGCCTGAGGTCCCGGCGCCTGAGGACTCGGCGTCTGAACCCACGTTGTTGCCAGCCGTGGCCAAGGCCATGGCGGACGAGGGATTGGACGTCCCCGGCCACTCGCCGCCACCGACCGAGGTTCCCGGCGGCTCACATGTCCCGGATGACCTCGCCGGGATCGCGCCGGCCGTCGCCGCGGTTATCCGCGAGGAGCGCGCGGCCAGCGGTCTGTCAACCGGGGCGGACTCGACGCGCCCGGCCATCCTCGTCGGCACCCGGGCGCCGTTGGTGGAAACGCTGCACGGCATCGCCATGCCGTTGGACCTCGCACCGCTGGCAAACCTGGGCGAGGTTCCCATCGCCGACGTGAACCGCGATCGTCTGGTGATGTGTACCTCGACGCACGAGATCGGCGGAGTCGCAGCCGCCCTCAGAACCGAACTCGAACGAATTGGCCTCAACGTGACCTCGCTGAACGAGACCACCGTCATCGCCCAACGCGGCGACCGCGCGGTCGAGGTCCGCCTGTACGACAACCCGACGGTCGAGCGGACCGACGTCGGGCGCACCTACCCCACCACCCTCACGGGTGACGTGGTGGTCGAATTTCTCGCGTCGTAGCCGGCCGCCGATACTCAGTCCTGCGGTAGTACCCGGAGGCCCAGTTCGTTGAGGTGCTTGTCGTCGATGGGCGTTGGCGCCCGCGTCAGCGGATCGGCGCCGGACTGGGTCTTCGGAAAAGCGATGACCTCGCGAATGTTCTCCTCGCCTGCCAACAGCGCGACGAGTCGATCGATACCGAACGCAAATCCCGCGTGCGGCGGCGGACCGTACTTGAACGCGTCGAGGAGGAATCCAAACTTCTCTTGGGCCTCGTCCGGGCCGACGCCGAGCAGTTCGAGCACCTTCGACTGAATCTCGCCGCGATGAATTCGCACCGAGCCCGAGCCGAGCTCCCAGCCATTGAGCACCAGGTCGTAGGCCTGGGAACGAATGTCGGCGAACCCGGCGCCTTCGGCCGTTTCGAGCATGCCGATGTCGTCCTCGTGGGGCATCGTGAACGGGTGGTGCAGGGCAACCGGACGCCCATCGTCGGCGATCTCGAACAACGGGAAATCGGTGACCCACAGAAAGTTCTTGCCGCCTTCCGTGACCGGCGGTTTTCCCAACTGCAGACGCAACCGGCCGAGCAACGTCTGCACGGTCCGGCGCTCGTCGGCGACCACCAGGAGCAGGTCGCCCTCGGTGGCCTGAAGCCTCTCGACCAAGCCGGCGAGCTCTTCCTCGGAGCAGAACTTGGCGACCGGCGAGTTCAGGGTGAGGTCGGCTTCGACCTTCATCCACACGAGGCCCTTGCCTCCCCAGCCCTTGACGTCGTCGGTGATGGCGTCGAGCTTGTTGCGACTGAATTCGGCGCCACCTTCGACACGAATGCCCTTGATGCAGGCGGCCTTGAACGCATTGAACTCGGTCTGCGCAAACAGGTCGGTGAGTTCGGTCAACTCCATACCGAACCGGGTGTCGGGCTTGTCGGAGCCAAAACGCTCCATCGCGTCGTGCCAGGTCATGCGGGGGATCTCGCCGGGCCGCTCGCCGGTGACCGCCTCGGTGGCGTCGCACACCGCGTACGAAATGAACTGGAACACGTCCTCCTGGCCGACGAAGCTCGCCTCAGCGTCGAGTTGCGTGAACTCGAACTGGCGATCGGCACGGAGATCCTCGTCACGAAAACAACGAGCGATCTGGTAGTAGCGGTCGACGCCGCCGACCATGCACAGTTGCTTGAACAGCTGGGGACTCTGCGGAAGCGCATAGAACGAACCAGGGCGCATGCGCGACGGAACCACAAAGTCGCGAGCGCCTTCCGGCGTCGACGCGATGAGCATCGGTGTCTCGACCTCGATGAATCCCTGCGCGTCCATGGCACCGCGGATGGCGGCGTTCACTTTGGCGCGGACCTCGAGGTTGCGTTGCATGCGCGGTTTGCGCAGGTCGACATAGCGATGCTTGAGGCGCAGCGTTTCGTCGACGTCGGTGCGCTCGTGCATCGGGAAGGGAGGCGGCTCGGCCTGCGACAGCACCTCGACCCTGCAGTCCTGTAGCTCGACTTCGCCGGTGGCGAGGTTGTCGTTGTCCTTGCCGCCATGCCGAGCCTGCACCGTGCCCGTGACCTGCAACACCCACTCGGATCGGACGTCGCGGTGCCCTTCGACCACGACCTGCACAACACCGGTGCGATCGCGAAGGTCGATGAACGCCAAATGCTCGGAGTGCTCGCGACGGCGGTCGACCCAGCCACACACGGTGACCTCGCGGCCGATGTCGCCGGCGCGCAGCGCCCCACACATATCGGTGCGCATGGTCGTTGCCGGGGAAAGGGCTGATTGGGTGATCTGTTCTGCGCTCACGAAGCCTCGTTGGTTAGCAGTCCGGCGATGCCGGAAAGGAGTTCTGATCGTTGTAGCTGGGACTGCCCCACATCGCTGCGGAGGTGACGGACCGTGACGGTACCGGCGGCGAGTTCGTCTTCACCGACGATGAACGCCAGTTCGGCGCCCGAGCGGTCGGCCACCTTCATCTGGGCCTTCATCGACCGTCCACCGAACGAACGATCTGCCCGGTAGCCGGCCTGGCGAAGCTGGTCACACAGCACCAGGGCCTCGCCACCGCCACTGACATCCACGACAAAAACCTGGGGGGCGGTGGCCGGGCCGGGGAACGCCTCCTCGGCGTCGCAGGCCATCAGGATGCGATCGATGCCGAGTGCGAAGCCGATGCCCGGGGTCGCCGGGCCGCCGAGTTGCTCGGCGAGGTTGTCGTAGCGGCCGCCACCGCCGACGGCGTTCTGCGACCCGTCGAGCGCATCGCCGACGAATTCGAACGTGGTCTTGACGTAGTAGTCCAGGCCTCGAACGAGACGGGGGGAGATTTCGTATGGGATGCCGAGGGTCTGGAGGCCGTCGGTGACCTTCCCGAACGATGCCGCCGCGTCTTCGCTGAGGTAGTCGACCATGAGCGGTGCGCCGGCGATGATGTCTTGATCCGGCGGCCGCTTCGAGTCGAGCACGCGCAGTGGGTTGACCGCGAGCGTGGCCCGGGATTGCTCCGAAAGATCCGCAGCATGGTCGTTGAGATAGGCGCCGAGGGCGTCGAAATAGGCCGGGCGACACTCGGGGTCGCCGAGCGTGTTGAGCAACAGCCGCACCTGACGCAAACCAATGGCTTCGTAGAAGCGCCACGCGAGTGCGATGACCTCGACGTCGACGTGTGGGTCGTCGGTGCCCAGCACCTCGACACCGACTTGGGTGAACTGCCGATAGCGGCCGGCCTGCGGTTTCTCGTGACGAAACTGCGGGCCCTCGTACCAAGCCTTCCAGGGCAGCGCCGGCCGATGCTGCACGAACGCCCGGACGATCGACGCGGTGAGTTCGGGACGCAACGCCAGGTGGCGGTCGTCCTTGTCGCGGAAGTCGTACATCTCTTTGGTGACCACATCGGTGGAATCACCGAGGCGATGAAACACCCGAATATCCTCGAAAATAGGCGAAACCACTTGCCCGTAGCCCGCGTTCACCGCTTGCCGTGCGAACTCGGCGATGAGCGCGCGTTGACGATCGCTCTCGGGAGGGAGCACGTCGCGCGTGCCCTTCGGCGCCTGAAAAGCAGCGGTAGCCATGGCCCGCAAGACTATCGGCGCGCTCCCCCGACCTGCAGGTATTTCCCCGGGGGCCGCCCCGCCCTTCCTGCTACGGGCGTGTTGCGCCTTCGGGACTCGGGTCGGGGGTGGGCCGTTCGCGACCGGGCACGACGCGGTAGGCGTCGTAGACGTTGTCGATATCGCGGATCTGGCTGAGCAGCCTCTGAAGATGGGAGACGTCGCCCAGTTCGATCTCGAAGCGCATGCGGCTCACCCGGTCGCGGCCGGTGTCGGTGTCGGCGGACAAGATGTTGAGGTTGTTGTCGGCCACCACCCTCGCGATGTCGGCCAGGAGGTGCGCGCGGTCGAGCGATTGCACTTCGATCGACGTGACGAACTGGCCGGCATGATCGGAGGTCCAATCGACATCGATGAGCCGTTCGGCGTGCCCGGCGATCAGTTCTTGGGCGTTGGCGCAGTCGTTGCGGTGCACGGAGACCCCGCGGCCCCGGGTGACGAAGCCCATGATGGCGTCGGGCGGCACCGGACTACAACACTTGGACAGCCGGATCATGACGTCGTCCAAGCCCTCGACGTGTACCCCGCTGCCCGTGCTGGCCCGGCGTTCGACGCCGCGATGGCTGAGGTTCGTCGGCAGCTTGACCCGCCGTTCCTTGTCACCGTCCTGGAGCGCGCGGGTGATGCGCCCGACGATGGTGCTGGCGGCGACATTGTCGGTGCCGACGGCGGCAAACATCGCATCGGCGTTGGCGTAGTTCAGTTCGCCGGCCAGTTCGGCGAGTGCCTCGGGTTGGAAGAACTTCTTGACGGGCAGGCCAGCCGAGCGGAGGCCCGCGGCCAACTCACTGCGCCCCTGTTCGATTGCATCCTCGCGTTGCTCGCGTGAATGCCAATGGCGGATGCGCTCCAAGGCCCGATGGGTGACGACGAACTTCAGCCAGTCGCGCGACGGGCCGGCATCGGGGACCTTCGACGTGAATATTTCGACGGTGTCGCCAGAGCTCAGCCGACTGTCGAGGGGGACGAGCTTGCCGTTGATCCGGGCACCGACGCAGGCGTCACCGACCTCGGAATGGATCGCGTACGCAAAATCGACCGTCGTGGCGCCAACCGGCAACGTGATGACCTTCCCGGCCGGCGTGAACACGAAGACCTCTTCGTGGTCCAAGTCGACCTTCAGGTTCTGCATGAACCGATCGGGATCCTCGGTCTCCTGCTGCCAATCGACAATGCGGCTGAGCCAGGCCATGTCGCCGTCGTTGGACTTGTCCTTGTAGTCCCAGTGAGCCGCGACGCCGCCCTCGGCACGGGCGTGCATTTCTTGCGTGCGGATCTGCACCTCGAGCGGTTTGCCCTGCGGA
>CBESNZ010000169.1:0-7232 GCA_965531045.1 uncultured Acidimicrobiales bacterium | reverse complement strand
ACCACCTCATCGCGTTGAATCGGATCGAGCGAAACGCGGCCTACGACATCGCCATCCGCAACCTACGCGTCGTCGAGGGCATCGCTCGCCAGCCGCACGACCCCGACGCCGCCTTCTCCCTCGACGGTCCGGAGGTCGCGCTCGATCGGACGTCGGACGACATTCCCTTCGTCGAACAGCATCACCTCAGCGTCGACGCGATTCGAGCCGGCATCCGGCAGTCGGGCTGCCTGCTGGTGAAAGGTCTCCTCACCGAACCCCACATCATGGAGCTGCGCGCCGAAGTCGATGCCGCCATCGCAGCTTCGCCGGCGGGAGAAGCCGGACCGGACGCCACCTCGGCTTTTCATCTGAACCCCACCACGGCCGGACGGACGGTGCGCGGTCGCATTCGCCGCAAGTACCCCGAAGATCAGATGCGCCTCGCCGTCGACGCGCCGCACGCCTTGTTCAGCCTGCTCGAGCTGTACCGCAGCATTGGTCTCCTCGACATCATCGAGGCGCACCTGGGGTCACGACTGTCCCTGGCCGCAGAGAAGACGACCCTGCGAAGGGTGCTGCCCGAAGGCAACCTGCACACCGGATGGCACCAAGATGGCGCCTTCCTCGAGGGCGGCTACCGGGTCCTGAACGTGTGGCTGGCCCTGTCCGACTGCGGCGTCGATGCTCCCGGCCTCGAGGTGCTTCCGCAGCGACTCGATGACGTACTGCCCGGCGATCCGGCCTGGAAGGACAGCCCGATGCCGTGGATCATCAGCGACCAACAGGTCGAGGCGCTGGCCGCCCAAGGCGCCCACAACTGTCGGCCCCGCTTCGACGCCGGCGATGCGCTGCTGTTCGACGGCACCTTCCTGCATCGCACCGGTCGCACCGAGGACATGACCAACGTGCGGTACGCCATCGAGGCCTGGTTCTTCGACCAGTCCACCGTCCCGACCCTGAACCTTCCCGTGTTGGTTTAATCCCAACCGAGTTCGGTGAGGCGGTCGTCGTCGATGCCGAGGTGATGGGCCAACTCGTGCAGCACCGTGGTCCGTATTTCGGCTCGGAGCTCGGCATCGTCGAGCCCCATCGCCAGGTGGGGTGCGTAGAAGACCGTGATCTGATCGGGCATCATCGCGGAATAGTCGAATCCACGTTCGGCGAGGGACAGCCCTTCATAGAGGCCCAACAGCCCTTCCCCGGTCGGATCCTGCTCGACGGTCGGCGCATCTTCGATCACCACGACCAGGTTGTCCACCTGTTCCCAGAGCGCGTCGGGCACCTCATCGAGTGCGTCGGCGACGACGGCTTCGAACTGTTCGCGGCGCATCTCAAGAACCCTCCATCGGCTCGTACACGATAGGCAGAATCACGGCGGGGCATGGCGGGTTCTAGGATCGCGATATGAGCCGACGTATCGCGGTGTACCCCGACACCAGACCCGACATGTACGAGGCCTGCTGCGAGGCGGTTGCGAAAGCAGGCGCAGCAACATGCGACCTGGCCCACGCAAACGGCCTGATCTTTGCCGATGCGAACCGCCCCGACCTCCTCGCTCCGACGTTGCAGGCACACCCGCATCTGGCGTGGGTACAACTTCCCTACGCCGGGATCGAGGAGTTTCTGGAGCACCTCGACCACGACCGCATTTGGACCAACGGCAAGGATGTGTACAGCGAACCGGTGGCCGAACACATCATGGCGCTGATGCTGACTGCCTTTCGCGACCTGCATCGCTACGCGCGCAGCACGTCATGGTCGAGCCACGGCGGAAGGAACCTTCTCGGCGCCAAGGTGACCGTCCTCGGCGGCGGCGGCATCACCCGATCGCTCCTTCGACTCCTCCATCCGTGGGGCTGCACGATCACCGTGGTCCGTCGATCCGACACGCCGATCGAGGGCGCCGACCGCGTCGTCACGAGCGACCAACTGCACAATGCGGTGGCGGATGCCGACGTTGTGGTCATCGCTATGGCGCTCACGCCCGAGACCACCGGTATCGTCGACGAGAGCGTGCTCGCAGCGATGCCCGATCACGCCTGGATCGTCAACGTCGGTCGAGGCGGCCACATCGTCACCGACCACCTCATCACTGCACTGACCAACGGACACATCGCCGGCGCCGCGCTCGATGTCACCGACCCTGAACCGTTGCCGGACGGCCACGCTTTGTGGACGCTGCCCAACGTGATCATCACCCCCCACGTCGGAAACACCCGCGAGATGGGCCTGCCCCTTCTCGCCGCGCGGGTGCAAGAGAATGTCCGACGTTTCTGCGCCGGCGAGGACCTCCTCGGCGTCGTCGACGTCGATTCCGGCTACTAACTCCCTCTTTGGCCTCAGCGATTGGTGGGGTGGGCCATGTTTTCCTGAAGGCGGAGCAGGAGATCGGCCAGTTCGGTGCGCTCGGCCTTGGATATGCCCCGCCGCAGATCGGTGCGGAAGGCCTCGTCGAGCGTCATCACTTCGGCGGCGACTTCTTTGCCGCCCGCGGTGACCGCCACAAGCCAAACCCGTCGGTCCTGCGGATCGGGCTGACGCTCGACATA
This sequence comes from uncultured Acidimicrobiales bacterium, assembly GCA_965531045.1. Taxonomy (GTDB): domain Bacteria; phylum Actinomycetota; class Acidimicrobiia; order Acidimicrobiales; family SHLQ01; genus CBESNZ01. Next base: position 4,701 of record CBESNZ010000169.1, on the reverse strand, counting down.
GCCGAGCCCCTCGAGACCGTCGACCACCGTGCCGGTCGCAGCTCGTCCAATCCCCATGCTTTGGGCCAACTCGGTCTGCGAGATCGGGCCGAATTCGGCCACGTACGCCAACGAACTCGCTTGCGACAGGTTGAGCCCGGTCGGGGCGAGGACGTCGTCGTACGTCGTGCGCAAGGTTCGGGCTGCGAACATCAGCGTGGCCTCGACCCGTTGCCACGGCGGAGCATCGAGTTCGTGCTCGAGGTGGGGTTGTGCTCTTGACCGGTCGATCGCCACCGCCTCAGTATGGCACCAGATTGTATGATGCCATAGTGTTTCAGGCATGAGTGAAACGCTGACCGCCGAAGAAGCCGACGCCTTCCGGGCCAAGTGCAATGCTTTTCTCACCGAGCACGCCACCGGCATCCATCTCGATGGCGGCAGTGACGTCGGCGGTGCACAGCGCATGGCCGCAGCCAAGAAGTTCCAGGCGGCAGCAGCCGAAGCCGGCCTCGCTGGGCTCACCTACCCGACCGAGTTCGGAGGTCAGGGCCTCAGCCGCGAACACGACAAGATCTGGCGGGAAGAGGTCGGCAAGTTCCCGGTAATGACCTTCGAGCTCACCATCAGCCACGGCATGTGTCTCCCGGTACTCAATGAGTTCGGCACCGACGAGCAGAAGAAGCAGTTCCTCGCCAAGAACATCTCGGCCGAAGAGGTGTGGTGCCAGATGTTCAGCGAGCCCGGCGCCGGTTCCGACGTCGCCAGCCTCCAAACCAAGGCCGAACTCGACGGTGAAGAGTGGATCCTGAACGGCCAGAAGGTGTGGACCACGCTGGCGCACCTCTGTGACTATGGCATTCTCGTTGCCCGCACCGACCCCGAGCAGGTCAAACACGCCGGCATCTCGATGTTCATCGTCGACATGAATGATCCATCGGTCGAGATCCGGCCCATCAATCAGATCGACGGCGGCCAGCACTTCAACGAGGTGTTCTTCACCGATACCCGCATCCCGAAGGACTGGCTCGTCGGCCCGCTCAACGATGGTTGGCGCCTCGCCACCTCGATGCTCATGTACGAACGCGTGGCCATCGGCACCGGCGCGTCGAGCGGCATCGCCCACGAGGCTGCCGACCGGATGATCAAGGCCGCGCAAGAGAACGGCAAGATCAACGATCCGACCATTCGCCAAGAATTGATGAAGATCTACAGCCAGGAAACGGCGAAGAGCTTGGTCTCGATGCGCACCCGGGCCGAAATGCAGGCCGGCAAGGCGCCCGGCCCCGGCGGTTCGCTCGGCAAACTCCACGGCTCGATCATCTACGCCATGGCCCGCGACCTCGGCATGCTCGTCGGCGGAACCGGCGCACAAGCGTGGGAGACCGACGACAACGGCGGCGGCAAATGGGCGCACCAGGCACTCACCAGCTTCCAGTCGAGCATCGCCGGCGGAACCGACCAGATCCAGCGAAACATCATCGGCGAACGAGTACTCGGTCTGCCCCGCGAACCGTCAGCCGACAAGGGTGTGCCCTTCAAAGACCTCAAGGTCGGCACACAGAAGGTCTGAGGCCAGAGCCCAGCCCCCGTTCGCACCAGAATTCTCCGGACAGAAAGCAAACCAATCATGCGTGAAGTTGTCATCGTCGAAGCCGTTCGCTCCCCGTTGGGGAAGCGCAACGGTGGCCTGTCCAGCATGCACAGCATCGACCTCCTCGGTGCCGTGCAGAAGGCGCTCTTCGAGCGTTCCGGCGTCGATCCGGCCGAGGTCGGCCAGGTCGTCGGCGGCTGTGTCGGTCAAGTCGGAATGCAGACCATGAACGTCACGCGCAACGCGTGGTTGGCAGCGGGCCTGCCGCTCGAGGTGGCTGCCACCACCGTCGATGCGCAGTGCGGATCGTCGCAACAGGCCACCAACTTTGCCTACTCGCTCATCGCCTCCGGTGTTGTCGACGTTGCGGTCAGCTGCGGCGTCGAGTTGATGAGCAAGGTCAAGATGGGTGCCACGATTCCCAAGGACCCCGACGTCGGCGTTCCGATCAACAGGAACTACTGGGAGCACTACGAGATGACCTCCCAGTTCGAGGGCGCCGAACGCATCGCCGATCAGTGGGACATCACCCGAGACGACACCGACGCATTCGGCAAACAATCCCAAGACCGCCTTGCCGAGGCATGGGCCGAAGACCGTTTCGGCACGCAGGTGCTGGCCCTCGACGCACCAGATCTCGGCGAAGACGGCAAACCATCGGGGACCATGCATCGCGTCGAGCGCGACGAGGGTTTGCGCGAGACCACACTCGAGGGTCTCGGCAACCTCAAACCATCGGGTCGCGAAGACGGCGTGCACACCGCCGGCACGTCCTCGCAGATCTCCGACGGCGCCGGTGCCGTGCTGTTGATGACCGCCGAAAAGGCCGCGGAGCTCGGGGTCAAACCCCTCGCCCGTATCGTCGACACCTGCCTCGTCGGTTCCGATCCGGTGTTGATGCTCACCGGCCCGATCGGCGCCACCCAGAAGCTCTTGGCCGACAACGATCTCACGATGGACGACATCGATCTGGTCGAGATCAACGAGGCGTTCGCCTCGGTCGTGCTGGCCTGGCAGAAAGAGTTGGGCGCCGATATGGCAAAGGTCAACCCGAACGGTGGCGCCATCGCCCACGGACACCCGCTCGGCGGCACCGGTTCCATTCTCATCACCAAGGCCGTGCACGAACTGCAACGCACGGGCAAGGACAAGGCCATCGTCACGATGTGCTGCGGTGGCGGACTCGGCACCGGCACGCTCATCGAGCGCATCTAGCCAAACCGTCCACCGGTAGCCTCACATCAATGGACGAGGCGAACAACGTACGGGGGCGCGCCACCGCCGACGCGCTGTTCACGCGACGATTCGGAGCCGCCCCCGACTTCGTCGTCCGCGCCCCTGGCCGCGTCAACCTGATCGGCGAACACACCGACTACAACGATGGGTTTGTGCTCCCCATGGCCATCCCGCAGGCCACCTGGATCGCGGGTCGAGCCCGTGACGACACGACGGTGACCATCGCGTCGGACGGCTACGGCGAAACCACCTTTGATGCCGCGGCGCCCGATCGCGACGAACGCTCCTGGCCCCGCTACGCCCACGGCATGGCGTGGGCACTTGCCGGTGATGGGTATTCGCTCCGAGGTTTCGACGCCGCGATGGCAACCGATGTCCCAACCGGCGCGAGCTTGTCATCGTCGGCGGCGATGATGAACGCGCTCACCTTGGCCTTCTCGGTGACCTCCGGGTTCGACTTTGCACCGGTGCGAGCGGCGGAGTTGGCCATGAAATGCGAAAACCAATGGGTCGGCGTTCCGACCGGCATCATGGACCAGCTCATCTCTGCGACAGCCGTGGCAGGCCACGCCACCTTGATCGATTGCCGCTCGCTCAGCGCGACACCGTACCCACTGCCCGACGGCACATCGGTGGTGGTCCTCAACACGATGAGCACGAGAGAGCTCGTCCAGTCCGAATATGCCAATCGGCGCACTACCTGCCAAGAGGTGGCGTCGATTCTGGGCCTCCCCGCGTTGCGCGACGCAACGCTGGCCGATCTGCAAGACGTCGACCTCGATCCGATCCAGCGCCGCCGAGCGAAGCACGTCATCACCGAAAACGACCGCACCCTGGCCGCCGCGAGCGCGATGGCGGCCAACGACCCCGTCGAACTCGGTCGCCTCATGTCGGCGAGTCATGCCAGCCTTCGCGACGACTACGAGGTTTCCGGACCCCAGCTCGACGCCATGGTGACCGCAACCGTAGGCATCAGCGGCTGCTACGGCGCCCGCATGACCGGCGGCGGCTTCGCTGGGTGCGCGGTCGCTCTGGTTGCAACCGAAGCGGTCGATCGTTTCATCGAAGCGGTCGCTGCCGCCTATCACGACCTCACGGGCATCGAACCCGAGTTGTACGCAACCGACCCCGCCGACGGTGCGGGCGTTGTGCAACGACCACCTCAATGACCCAACCCACTACCCTGATCTGACGCAAACACGAAAGCGGAACCCATGCACTACAAGTCTCTCCTTGGATCGTTGTTGGTCGTCACGGCACTACTTGCCGCGAGCTGCGGCGATTCCGACCCCGAACGGGACCAAGCCCTCGTCGCCGCATTTGCCGACGACCTCCTGAGCGAGGACGATCCCATCACCACCAACACGGGCGAAGCCACGTGCATTGGCGAGAAGACCTACGACGTCTTCGGCACCGAACGACTCGCCGAACTCGGCATCACCGTCGACGCTCCCGATCCGTCCGACGCCGACATCACCGAGGCCGAAGCCGAAGGCATCGTCGATGGCCTCTACGAGTGCACCGACGTAGAAGCGAGCTTCATGAAGTCCATCACGAACGACAACGTCACCGCCGAAGATGCTCAGTGCTTCGTCGATGCGCTCGGCGACGACATGTTGCGGGATGCGCTCAAGCAGGGCCTCCTCGATTCCGAAGGTCCTCCCTCGCAGGAGTTCATCGACCAGTTCACGGCGGCCTCGACCGAATGCAGCGTGCTCCTGGGCTAGCTCACGAACGTCGCCCGCGAAGGCGGTCGATCTCGCGCCGTTCGCGCTTGGTCGGCCGCCCTTCGCCACGATCGCGCACCGAGTGCAGCGTTTCGGGCGCGTGCGATTCCAGCGGCACGTACGGCGGGCTGTGATCGACGTAGGCCGCCTGCGCCTTCTCGGCCG
>CBESNZ010000168.1:0-7235 GCA_965531045.1 uncultured Acidimicrobiales bacterium | reverse complement strand
GGGGCCCGCTTCTTGGCCGGTGCTGCCTTTTTGGCCGGGGCCCGCTCCTTGGCTGGTGCCTTTTTCTTGGTGGCCGGGACAGCCGCACGTCCGGTGAGCGCCTGCAGCGAGCCGCCGCTGACCTCGAGCATCGCCCCGACGGTCCCGAGCCCCTCGCCGGCCTTGCTCACCGACGTTCCGACCTGGCGGAGTTGTTCCGACACCGTCGCCAGATCCTCGGCCACGGCCGACAGTCGATCGGCACTTGCCCCGAACTGGTTCATCACCGGGGGCATCATCGGCACCTTGTCGAGCTGCTCGCCGATCAAACCGAGCATCGACTGCACGGTGTTGATGTCGCGGCTGCTGCGCTCGATCGCGTCTGCCGCGAGCCCGGTGGCGGTGGAGATTGCGCTCTGCCCCTGACGGGCGCCGGTGCCGCCGAGCAATGCGCTCGCGCTCGAAGCGCCCTTGCCCGCGGTCTCCAGTGCTTCGCCGGCATCGCCGAGGATTTGCGGCAACGTTTGGAGGAGGTTGACGAGATCGTCACCATGGTCGCGCACGAACGCCACCGTCCGTCCGAGCGCGTCACGGTTGTCCCAGACGTACGTGACCGCCGAGGTGACCTTGTCCTTCTCGTCCCAGATGTTGTCCGCCAGCTCGAACGCGCGCCGGGGGTCGAGTGCCCCGGCAACGGTGCCGACGGTCTTGCCAATGCGATCGGTGAGTCCCATGACCATGCATCTTTGCCGCTGGCGCCCGCTTCACCAAGCGCAACCGCACGCGGGTTAGGATGCGTCATGGCTGCGTCTTCCTATCCGTCCTTCGATCAGAAGTTTGGCCGCGAAGGGCTGACCTTCGACGATGTGCTGTTGGTGCCCGGGGCATCCGACGTGCTGCCGGACGAGGTCTCCACCCGTACCCGCTTCAGCCGCAACATCGAGCTGCACATCCCGCTCGTGTCCGCCGCGATGGATACCGTCACCGAAGCACGGTTGGCCATCGCCATGGCCCGACACGGCGGACTCGGCGTCATCCACCGCAATCTGTCGATCGAAGACCAGGCGTCCGAAGTCGACAAGGTCAAGCGTTCCGAAGCCGGGATGATCGTCGAACCGGTCACCCTGCACCCCGAGGCGACGATCGCCGATGCCGAGGCGGTCATGTCCCGCTTCAAGATCTCGGGCGTGCCCATCACCGATCACGCGGGATTGTTGGTTGGCATTCTCACCAATCGCGACCTGCGTTTCGAGACCGACTATTCGCAGACCGTCGCCGACATCATGACCGTGAAGGGGCTCGTCACCGGGCCCGAGGGCACCACGCTCGAGCAAGCGCAGGTGTTGCTCGCCAAACATCGCATCGAAAAGCTGCCGATCGTCGACGACGCCGGCATTCTGCGGGGGCTCATCACGGTCAAGGACATCGAAAAGAAGGTCCAGTACCCCAACGCCACGAAGGACAGCCGCGGCCGTCTGCGCACTGCCGCAGCGATCGGCACCGGACCCGATTCGGTCGATCGGGCGCAGGCGCTGGTCGAGCGCGGCGTCGACGCCATCGTGGTCGACACCGCCCACGGCCATTCCCGGGGAGTGCTCGAAACGGTCGCGAAGGTGCGAGCCAACGTCGAGGTCGACCTCGTCGCCGGCAACGTGGCCACGGCAGCCGCCACCGCGGCGCTCATCGATGTCGGCGTCGACGCGGTCAAGGTGGGTATCGGACCGGGTTCCATCTGCACGACTCGGGTTGTTGCCGGCGTCGGCGTGCCGCAGATCACCGCCGTGTTCGATTCAGCGCAGGCCGCGCACGCGACCGGAATTCCCATCATCTCCGACGGTGGTGCCCAGTTCTCCGGCGACGTCGCCAAAGCGCTTGCGGCCGGCGCCAACTGCGTCATGGTCGGTTCGCTCCTCGCCGGTGTCGACGAAAGCCCCGGCGAGGTCGTGCTGTACCAAGGTGAGCGCTTCAAGGAGTACCGGGGCATGGGTTCGCTCGGCGCCATGAAGGGCCGCTCGTTCTCGAAGGACCGCTACTTCCAGGACCAGGTCGACGAAGCGTCGTTGGTCCCCGAGGGCATCGAAGGCCGAGTGGCCTACAAGGGCCCGGTCGCCAACGTCGTGCATCAGTTGGTCGGCGGCCTACGTCAGGCCATGGGGTACTGCGGGGTCGCCGACGTCGACGGCCTGCGCACCCGAGCCGAGTTCGTGCGTATCACCGGCGCCGCGCTACGCGAGAGTCACCCGCACGACATCATGATCACCAAGGAAGCCCCCAACTACCGCGCTCCGCAGTAGGCGGCCCACTCGTTGAGACGGCGAGTCGCGCCTCGTTGACGGTCGAGGGCGCGCAAAATCGGCAGGTTGACTCACCGGTGATCACGAGATCGCTCTACACTGCCGCTATGACTGCGACCCAGGTGCGGCCCCTCGCCGACCTCGACCCGAAAAACAGCGAGCCAAAGAAGATCAAACCCAGGCTGCGCGGTGTCTCGCACCGGATGGCCTTCATCGCTGCGCTCACCTTGATGCCGCTCATGATCGTCGCTGCGCCCCGGGTCGGGCCACGGTTCATCATCGCCATCTACTGCGCCGCCATCGTCGGACTCTTCGGCGTGTCGGCCTTGTACCACCGGGTCGACTGGGGCGACACCGGGTACAACATCATGCGGCGGCTCGATCACTCGATGATCTTCGTGGCGATCGCCGGCACGTACACCCCGATCGCCATCTTTGCGCTGCCGCCGTTCGAGCGGAACCTGGTGCTCGGCATCGTCTGGACCGGGGCGCTCATCGGTATCGCGGCACGATTGGTGTTCCACGACGCGCCCTACTGGGTCATCGCGGTGCCCTATGTGGTGGTCGGTTGGGTTGCGATCTTTGTGCTCGACGACATCTGGCGGTCGATGGGCGCTGCGGGGTTTGTCCTGCTCCTCGTCGGCGGCGGTCTCTACACGATCGGTGCCGGCATCTACGCCTTCCGCCGTCCCGACCCGTGGCCAACCATGTTCGGCTACCACGAGATCTTCCACCTGTTCGTCATCGGTGGAGCAGCCACGCACTACGTCGCCGTCGCGTTCTTCGCACTGCCGCACGCGTAGCGGCAGAGATCCGTCAGGCGCCCGTCACCAGCCAACGGTCGGTCGAGAGGCGCCAACCCAAGGTTGCAGCCCGCAGGGCCATGAAGATGGCAAGGGTGGCCCACAGCCAGCCGATGCCGAAGTCGAGTGCGCCGACGGCGATCGCAATTGGCGCGAAGATCACCGTGGCCACCCACATGGACTTGGCGAGAAACGCCATATCGCCGGCACCGATGAGGATGCCGTCGAGGGTGAAGGCCAACGCGTTGATCGGCTGCTGCACGGCGACGTGCCAGAACAGAAACCCCGCCGTCGCAACGACGGCAGCGTCGGTGCTGAAGACCCCGGGCAGAAACGGTTGGGCAGCGACGGCGAGCAGCGCAGCGACGGCGCCGGCTCCAACCGCCCACTGCATCATGCGCTTCGCTGCAGCCTTGGCCCCGTCGACGTCGTCGGCGCCGAGGAATCGCCCGATCATCGCCTGGCCGGCGATGGCGATGGCATCGAGCCCGAACGTGAGCACGGTCATCACGGCAAAGGCGATCTCGTGCGCGGCCAGGGGAATTGCGCCCATACGGGCTGCGACGCCGGTGAGGATGACCAAGGCCATCCGGAGCGCAACGGTGCGCAGAAACAGGTCGCGGCCCACCACGGAGAGCTGTCGCAGCACTGCGGTATCGGGGCGAAGCGACACCTGGTGGGCTCGCACAGCCCGAAGGATCCAGCTCAGGTACAGCCCGGCACCGACCCATTGGGCGATGACGGTGGCGAGCGCCGAGGCACCGATTCCCTGATCGAACCCGTAGATCAACACCAGCTCGATCACCAGGTTCAGCGCTGCGGTGCCGATCGCCACGATGAGCGGCCGTACCGTGTCCTGGAGGCCACGGAGGTAGCCGACCCCGGCGAGCATCAGCAGCATCGCCGGGACACCGAAGAGGCTGATCCGCAGGTAGGTGGTGGCGAACGTTCGTATCGGACCGGGCTGACCGAGCTCGCCGCCCAGGGCCGACAGCATGGGCCCCGTGGCCACCCACCCCACCCCGATAAGTGCGATTCCGATGGCGAACGCCAGCCACAGACTCTGCACCGCCTGGTGGGCGGCGTCCCCCTCGCGCCCGGCCCCGAGCAGCCTCGCCACCGCGGCCGTCGTGCCATAGGCGAGGAAGATGAAGACCGAGATGCCGATCAGCAGGGGCTGGGCGGCGAGGGCCAAGCCGTCGAGCTGCTCGGTTCCGAGGCGACCGACGACCGCCGTGTCGGCCAGGATGTACAGCGGTTCGGCGACGAGGGAGCCGAACGCAGGTAGCGCGAGGGCGGCGATTTCGCGATCGAGCGACCGGTCAGCCACGAAGAACCACGGGCCGGAGCACGAGCTCGTCGCCCATGCCGACCGCTTCGAACACCGCGAGGTCGTTGAAGCCGTTCACCAGTGCTTCGGGCCACGCCAATGTCCAGAATCGTGTGTCGTCTGCGACCACCTTGGTCTGGTTCCAACCGACGATCGTGCCATTGAGTACCGCGATGAGCAGGCGCTGTTCCGGCCCGTTTGCGTCGTCGTCGACAACGCCGCTGATATACACCGGAGGGCGGTCGTCAGCGTCGAAGTCGGCCAAGGCTTCGCTGACCGACGGCCGGTTGTCGGGCTGGTCGATGTTGAGGGTGAGGTCGGAGACCTGGCCGATGGTTTGATCCGTGACCGGGGTGCCCACCAGTGATCCGAACGCGCCCCATCGCCACAGACGCATCGCCGGATCTCCGGCGGGTACGACAGGGTCGAGCGACAACAGTTCGGCGTAGGCGGCCGCGCCATCGACGTCGTAGTAGATGCCGTTGTCGGGATCGCGGGTGTTGAGCGACCACTCGGTGAAGGTGCGAATGTCGGGACCGGAGTCGGGCTCACCCAGCATCGAACGGCCGTCGAGTGGCCACGGGGATTCGGCATCGAGCACGTCGAGGATGGTGGGCACGACATCGATGGTCTGGGTGGGGCGCTCGTCGATCCGGCCCTCGGTTTGGCCCGGTTCCTTGACGAACATCGGGGTGAACATCACCCGTGACTCGTTGCGGTTGCCGAGTCCGCGAATCGGATCGCCCGGCAAGAAGGACACACCGTGGTCGGCGGTGACGATGACGAGCGAGTCATCCCACTGATTCTTGTCCTTCAAGACCCTGATCATGTTGGACAGCATGCGGTCGGTCCACTGCAGCTGGAGGAGGTGTCGCTGCTGGGCGAACAGTGGGGCGAGGTCGGCTTCCCAGCTGAGCCGGGCGCCGAGTCCCTCGGCCACGACAGGGGCGTTGTAGCGACGTCCGTCGGGCAATCGCCACCACGGCTGGTGCGGGAGGACGGTGTGGATGACGCTGAGGTGTTGCGCACCGTCGGTGGGCAGGTTGTCGAGCCATGCATCGATCTTGACGTCGGCGCTCGGGTCGGACTGCGGAATGTTGAAGTCGATCTCGGCGTCATCGGCCGAACGATTTGGCGAGACGAAGCCCCACCACACATCGGCGCTGTCGCTCAGCAGCGTTCGGAACGAGGAGTTGCGTTCGGCTTCACCGCACAGCGCTGCGGGACACAACCGGGTGACCGATTCGTGCACGGTGAGCTCGTGGGTGGCGCCGAACATCGTGAAGAGGTTCTGCGGATGGTTGTCGACAACGGGCACCACCTTGGTGTCGGTCGGCAGTCGACCGGTGAAGATCGCCGGGACGGCCGTCGGCGTGGTCGGAGCGATCGACGTGTTGCTTCGGAACCAACTGCTCTGTTCGGCCAGTGATGCGAAACCCGGCCAGAGTTCGGCATCGATCTGGTCATCCCCGTCGAGCAACGAGAGCGTGGGCAGTTCGTCGAGAACGATCACCACGACGGAAGCGGGGTTGCCGAGCTCGAGGCTGGCAGCGTCGGCGGTGCCGTCGGCGAACGCGACTTCGGTCACCGGGGAGAAGAACAAGAACACGGCCAGAAACAGCGCGGGCGCGATCGCCAGGTAACGCAGGACCTGTCCAACGTCGTTGGACAACCATCGAAAGCTGGTGAACGCGATACCGGTGAACAGGGCCATGAGGACGAGTACGAAGGGTCCGGCCGATGTGGCCTCCTTCATCAACTCCAGCACGAGCAGTCCCACCAGCAGCCCGCACGAGGCGCTGTGCACGAATCGAGCGGGCACGGGACCGGCCGTTGCGTGCGTGAGGCGTCCAATCGTCCACAGCACGAGCGGGGGGAGGAAGATGACAACGATGCCGAGCGCAACGAGATCGAGCGCCGAGGTGCGTCTGAAAACCAGATCGGTGGCATTGCCCTGGAAGGTGTTCAAGACCGGTTGGGCAATGACGAGGCCGCACAGCCCGAGGAGTTCGAAGAAGGACCCGACGGGAGAGATCGCTGCGACCGCGGCGTTGGGGGACCCCCCGGCAGGGGGCGCAGTGACGGACATGGCCTCAGAGCTTACGGCGCCGCGGCATCGCCCCCGAGCCAGGCCAGATACGCATCCGGATTCGACCACGCTCCCGTCCTGCGGTCGAACTCGAGCGCCGCCGGCAGCATGAGGGCGTGATCGCCCGACCGGGCGGCGGTGGATGAAACGTGCTCGTACCCCTCCACCGGTAGGACGTGCTCCGGTGGCGGACGCTCGGGCCCTCTGGGGGCAACGGCAACCGTGGGGAGTGACGCGAGGGCGGCGTCGCGGGCGGCCGGATCGTTGTTGTAGAACACCGGATCGTGAATCTGGTGCCACTTGTCGGCCCCCATGATGACCACGTCGAAGCCAACGGCGATGTCCGCGATCAGCTGATGGTCGGTGGTCTCGACGAAGAGCCAAGGTACGTCGGCCGCGACCCGACGCAGCACGGCAAGCCGATCCTCGAAGCGCGGGATCTCGAGGTCCTCTTTGCCGAGGGCCACGAGTGAGAGCGTCAAAATGATCACGTCGAGTTGGTGGTCGCGGCGCGCCGCATCGGCCACCGCGAGATGCGCAGTGGTCGGAGGATTGAACGAGCCGGGGTAGACGCCTCGACGAGTTGGTCTATTCACCGCTAGAGTGCCCTCCGTTATGACGAATCAAACGGTACTCCGCGTGATCTAGCGCACCGGGAACCCCTCGTGCGCGTACAACCTCCCTCCGGGAGGTTGTGGCCTTTTTGGGGTGCCCATTTCTTCGGGCGGTGCTGAGCATCG
>CBESNZ010000167.1:0-7268 GCA_965531045.1 uncultured Acidimicrobiales bacterium | reverse complement strand
GGCGTCGAAAAAATGCTCTACCTCGATCACGCGTTGTTGCCCGCGTAGTATTTCCGACGCACTCGGCGATCCGTCACGGCGGCCTAGCAAGGCGTTCGCCCATGTTCCTCGGTGCGGCCGCCGTTCCTCGACGCCGATGCTGTACGCATGGCGGCGTTCGGTCGCTCATCCTTCGCTCCCTTGTTTCTCACCTGGTTCTGGCGCACAGCCGGCTGACGCCTAGCGACCTGGGGCAGCCAAGGCCTTTGGCCCGCAGTGCACCACAGAGCAAGCCAGACAGCTTCCGGAGCGTCAGCCATGCGAAGGCCTTGGCTGCCCAAGCAGGGTCACCTGCCTACGACACGGCGCCAGCTCACAGGTGAAGAACAAGGCGCCGAGGGACGAGGCGCCGGACTCCGCCATGCGTACAGCATCGAGGCCCGAGGCCTGGCGGCCGGAACACGGCGCTTGGGCTGCCGGCCCGTCGGGCCGTCAGGCCGAAGCCGAGACTGCGCCGGAGAGAAACTCCATAGCGGGCAACAGGCCACGTGACCACTAACCTCTCCCGCTATGGAATTTCGCCGAATCGGGCAGCTGCCACCCTATGTCTTCACGATTATCGACTCGCTGAAGGTCGAGGCCCGTCGGGCGGGGGAAGACGTCGTCGACCTCGGCTTTGGGAACCCCGACCTGCCGTCTCCCCAGATTGCGGTCGACAAGCTCGGCGAGGCGGCGCAGAACTCTCGGAACCATCGGTATTCGGCCAGCCGGGGCATCCCGAAACTGCGGGAAGCATTCGCCAACCTGTACAAACGCCGCTTCGATGTCGATCTCGACCCCGACACCGAGGTCATCAGTACGATCGGCGCCAAGGAGGGTTTCTCACACCTCATGTGGGTGTTGCTGCAGCCCGGCGATGCGGTGTTGGTGCCGGCGCCTTCGTACCCGATCCATCTGTACGCGCCGCTGTTCGCCGGTGCCGAGGTGCGAGAGATTCCACTCTCGACCGGTGCCGACTTCTTCGAGAACATGCGCGAGCGCTGGGAGTACTCGTGGCCCAAGCCGCGGGTCATCGTGCTGTCGTTCCCGCACAACCCCACCACGACCTGCGTCGACCTCGAGTTCATGACCAAGATCGTCGATTTCGCGAAAGAGCACGACGTGTTGCTGGTGCACGACTTCGCGTATGCCGACCTCGGTTTCGATGGCTACAAACCCCCGTCGATCCTGCAGGTGCCCGGCGCCAAGGACGTGGCGGTCGAGCTCTACTCGATGACCAAGTCCTTTTCCATGGCCGGCTGGCGAGTGGCGTTCATGGCCGGCAACAAGGAAACCATCGCGGCGCTGGCGAAGCTGAAGTCCTACCTCGACTACGGCACGTTTCAGCCCATCCAGATCGCAGCGACGGTCACCATGAACGAGGCAATCGACTACCCGCAGCAAGCGTGCGACATCTATCAGAGTCGCCGCAACACGCTGTGCGATGGCCTCAACCGCATCGGCTGGGAGATCGAACCGCCGATGGGCACGATGTTCGCGTGGGCCAAGATCCCCGAACAGTATGCGGCGATGGGTTCGGTCGAGTTCTGCTCGAAGCTGGTGCGCGAGGCCAATGTGGCCACGTCCCCCGGCGTGGGTTTCGGCCCCGGCGGCGAGGGGTTCTGCCGCTTCGCGCTGATCGAGAACGAGTCTCGGATCAACCAGGCCATCCGCCAGCTCAAGGGAGCGCTCCCCGAGTTAGCCTGATCCATGGATTTCAAGACCCTTACCCACGATGGCCGGAGCTTTCGACTTGCGGATGAGGGCTCGGGTCAGCCTGTGGTCCTGCTGCACGGCTTTCCCGACGGACCAGCATCCTGGGAAACCACGGCGGCGGTCCTGCACGATGCCGGCTTCCGAACCATCGTGCCGTTTCTTCGGGGGTATCACCCGGACACGGTTGTGTCGGGCCGAGGATATTCGCGGGCCGAGATCGGCGGAGACGTCATCGACCTGCTCGATGCAGTCGACGTGGAGTCTGCGGTTGTCGTCGGCCACGACTGGGGCGCTTCCTGTGCGTGGAGCGCTGCCGCACTCGCGCCCGAACGACTCGATGGGATCGTGCCGATCGGTGTGCCGCACCCGGCTGCGCTCAAGCCTTCGCCCGGTCTGGTGCTCGCCGTACGCCACTTTGGGTACTTCAAGGCACCGTTCAGCGACCAGCGCACTCGCCGCAACGATTTTGCCTACATCGACACCCTCTACGAACGCTGGGCGCCTGATTGGGATCGGGCCGAACGGGCCGAGGCCATCGCCCGGGCGAAGACCGCGTTCGCCAACCCGGTCGTGCTGCACGAAGCGCTCAACTGGTACCGCGATTTGTCCCTCAAGCCGGACAAGGCGAACAACTTCACCGTCGAATGCCCCGGACTCGTCGTCGCGGGCGGCGCCGACTTCGGCGGCGACCTCACCGCCTATCACGGCTCGGTCGAGCGCTTTGCCGGCGCGGCCGATCTCTTGGTCGTCGAAGGCGCCGGTCACTGGCCGCATCGCGAAGGGCAGGCACGGTTCGATGAGGCGCTGGTCGGGTTCCTCCGCGGGTTGTAGCGCCGAGGGCTCAGTCCGCCCAGCCTCGGCTGCGTTCGACGGCCCGTAGCCATTTGGTGTGCAACGCATCGGCGGCGGTGCGGTCGGCGTTGGGCAAGAACTCGCCCGACGAGGCCCAGTTGGCGCGCACCTCGTCCTTGCTCGACCACACGCCCTCGGCCAACCCCGCGAGGTAGGCGGCGCCCATGGCGGTCGTCTCGCTGATGGCCGACCGGATGACCGGCACGCCGAGCTGGTCGGCTTGGAACTGCATGAGTAGGTCCATGACCGACGCCCCGCCATCGACGACGAGCCGGGCGATGTCGGCCTCGGCGGCGTTGGTCATCGCGTCGACGACATCGCGGGTCTGATAGGCCATCGATTCGACGGTGGCGCGAGCGATTTCGGCCCGGCCGGTGCCACGGGTCAGGCCGACGAGTGCGCCGCGGGCGTAGGGGTCCCACCAGGGGCTACCGAGGCCGGCGAATGCAGGAACGAGATACGCCCCGCCCGTGTTGTCGCAACTCGCAGCCAACGGACCGACTTCGGACGCATCATCGATGATGCCCAAACCATCGCGGAGCCACTGGATCGCTGCGCCCGTCACGAAGATCGATCCTTCGAGCGCGTAGCTGGTCGAACCGTCCGCAAGGGTCCACGCGACGGTCGTGAGCAGGCCATCGACCGGTTCCGGGCAGGTGTCGCCGACGTTCATCAATACGAACGATCCGGTGCCGTAGGTGTTCTTGGCCTGACCGGGGTCGAAGCAGGCCTGGCCGAACAACGCCGCTTGCTGATCGCCGGCGATGCCGCTGATCGGTATGCCGGCGGGAATCGGGAGTCCATGCGAGGTCGTGCCGAAGCGTCCGCTGGAGGGGCGAACTTCGGGCAGGCACGACGAGGGAATCGACAACAACTCGGTCATGTCCGACGACCATTCGAGTTTGTTGATGTCGTACAGCAGCGTTCGCGAGGCATTGGAGGGGTCGGTGACGTGGGCGGCGCCGCCGGTGAGTTGCCACACGAGCCAGGAGTCGACGGTGCCGAACGCCGTGTGTTCGTCATTGGGAATCGCTCCGCTGGTGAAGAGCAGTTCGAGCTTGGTGCCGGAGAAGTACGGGTCGAGTCCGAGGCCGGTGGTCGAACGCACCAGGGGGAGATGTCCGGCCTCGGCGAGCTCGTCGCAGCGGGCCGCGGTGCGCCGGTCCTGCCACACGATCGCCCGATGGAGCGGCGCTCCCGAGCGTTTGTCCCACACGACCACCGTCTCGCGCTGGTTGGTGATACCGATCGCTGCGATGGGTTGCGCGAGCTTGGTGCGCAGCTCCGCCAGCGTCTCGGTGAGGGCGGTCCAGATCTCGACCGCGTCGTGTTCGACCCAGCCGGGTTGGGGGAAGAACTGTGTGAACTCGCGGTACGCGGAACCGCACGGCGTGCCATTCTCGTCGATGGCGAAAGAGCGGACACCGGTGGTGCCGGCGTCGATGGCGACAACAATTCCCATAGCGCCAAACCCTAGTTCGCGCCGCGGGTCGGTTGGTCCCGTATCCTGCGCTGATGCGTGTAGGTGTATTGACCGGTGGCGGAGACTGTCCAGGCCTGAACGCGGTGATTCGCGGCGTTGTCCGAAAGGCCGAGCGGGTCTACGGCCATGAGGTGGTCGGCATTCTCAATGGCTGGAAGGGACTGCTCGACGACGACACCATGCCACTCGACGTCAATGCCTGCCGGGGCATTCTGCCGCGCGGCGGGACGATTATCGGCACCTCGCGCTACACGCCGTACATGTACGAAGATGGCGTAGAACGCGCCCGGGCAACGTGGAAGCGTTTGGGTCTCGACGCACTCATCTCGATCGGCGGTGAGGGGACGCTTTCGTGCACGAATCGAATGTTCGAGGACGGATTTCCGGTGGTGGGGGTGCCGAAGACGATCGACAACGACATCGGCGGCACCGATCGGACCTTTGGTTTCGACACCGCCGTGCATGTTGCGACGGCAGCGATCGACCGGCTTCACACCACTGCCGAATCACACGACAGGGTGATGGTGGTCGAGGTCATGGGCCGTCATGTCGGCCATATCGCGACCTGGTCGGGCATCGCGGCCGGCGCGACGGTCACGCTCATCCCTGAACACCCCTTCGACATCGCCGCCGTGTGCGACTCGCTCACGCGGCGCCACCACAACGGCCGCTACGCCTCGATCGTGGTGGTGGCCGAGGGTGCCAAACCGATTCCGGGGACGATGCCGGAACCGCCGCAGGAGATCGATCAGTACGGACACGTCCAGCTTGGTGGCGTGGCGAACCGGGTGGCAGCCGAGATCAGCGCTCGAACCGGGTTCGAGAGTCGCGTCACGATCCTGGGCCACGTACAGCGCGGCGGTACGCCGACCGCGTTCGACCGAGTTCTGGCCACCCGCTTCGGCGTCGCGGCCATCGACGCCGTCCACGAGGGTCGCTTCGGCAACATGGTTGCGCTGAAGGGCAACCTGATCGAGGAGTTGCCGTTGTCGGAGTGTGTCGCCTCGCTGCGGTACGTCGAAGATCAGCTGTGGGAAACAGCGAAGGTCTTCTTTGCGTAGGTTGGCCTCATCGCGCGACGGCGCCGACTGGCACTAGGGTCGACGGCCATGAAGCGCCGTCCCACCAACGCATTCGCCTCGGTTTCCATCGCCGTGTGCAGCGTGCTCGTCCTGTTGATCGGCCTGACCGATCCGGCCTTGGCCCAGTCCGCATTGGTGCGCACGATCGCCGATGCCGTGTCGGAGAACGGCATCGCCATCGAGGCCGGCGCAACGGCAGACGACGACCAGATTTTTGCGTTGCACGATGCCGCGCCGGGCATCGGGCTCGTCGTACTTGCCGACGAGGCCGAAGGTACGTCGACGGCGTTCGCGGCAGCCGTACTCGCCGAAGTGACCGATGGTCGTATCCACACCATCGCGGTGTCGACCCCCACCTCCTTCGGTGCCTCGAGCGATGAGTACCTCCGCGGCGCGGTAAATGACGCAGCCGAGGCGTCGGCGCGTTGGGACGATCCGGGTCAGGCCTTCGGGGTCTTCATCAAAACCCTCACCGGCACCGAGGTGGACGTTGTCGATGCCACGCCCGGAGCCGGAACCCGCGTCGAGGCGCCGACCCGCGACACGAGCGTCAACGACGACGATTCGGCCAGCGAGCCGGGAGCGCCCTCGAGCGCAGATTCGGGGGGTGGCATATCGATCTGGCCGATCCTCGCCGTCGGCGTCATCGCGTTCCTCGGATTCTCCTTTTGGTCGAAGCGCAAGGTGGCCAAGCAGCAACAGGCCAATCTCGAACAGGCCCGCAGCGAGATCAAGTCGCAGCTGTCGTCGATTGCCCAAATGGTCTACGACCTCAACGATCGGGTCACGCTCAGTGACGACGACGACATACGAGGCGACTTCGCGACGGCGAGCGGCGAGTACCAGAGCCTCGTCGAAGCCGTCGACGCCGCCGACGACGGCCCCGAGTTGGCCGCGCTCACCGATCGCGCGGATCAGCTGCGCTGGCAGATGGAGGTGATCGAGGCCCGCCTCGAAGGCCGAGAGCCACCACCGGCTCCGGTCGAACCTCGGACCAGCGACGATCACCTCGACGATCACGACCGCATTCCGGTCGAGCCCCGCCGCCGCACGCGCGCTCGAAGCGCGACCTGTTTCTTCAATCCACGCCATCGTTCCGGGGTCGTGCCGGCCACCGTGTCGATGGAAGGCGACGACCTCGACGTGATGATCTGTCGCGAGTGCTCACGGCAGCTTCGAGATGGCGAAGTGCCGGAGACCGGCTATGTCGATGTTGGCCGCCGTCGGGTCCCAGCGGCGCTCGCGCCCGTCGGATACGGCGGACTCGGATTAGCCCTGGCGAGACTGCCGAAGATCAGCGTCGAAGGCTTGGGCCAGCCGCTACAGCTCGATTGGGAGAGTGCCGCCGACCAGCTACCGGCACCGGGCCGGCGGCCCCGCAACGAGGCGCTACCCGCCCGACGCCGCCGGACGACTCGTTCACGGCGTCGGCGCTAGACCGGCAGACGTCGGAACCGTCCCTGATCGACCTCTTCCGCTCTCGATCTATTCCGTGATCGGTGCGAGGTCGGCGAAGTCGGCCGGCGTCACCAACTGTTTGAGGTCGTTTCCGAGCGAGATGTCGACGACCTGGCCGGCGATGATGAATCGGACGAAGTCGACCGTGGCCCCTTCGGTCACCGTGAAGACCAGCTGTGCATAGGCCTGTCGGAGCAAACTGCCGTCGAGGTCGATCGGCCCGTTCAGCTCGATCTCGCGAATCTTCAGACCGTTTTCGTCGACGACCCCGGTTCTCACGATCTTCAGGAGTTCGCCTTCACCGTCGGTAGAGGCCGGAAGCTCGATGCCTCCGAGGCGGTTGTTGAGTCCGGCCTCCCGTTCTTCGACCGTGACGGGGTTGGCGAGCAGGGCGAGCAACGCCTCGCGGCGGTTGGCGACGGTCGCCGGTTTCCTGACGAGTTCGAGGACCAGGTCTTCTCCTGCCCGGGCTCGCACGTAGTACACGGCAACGGTCGGATTGGACGTGTCCTGCGTGGTCGTGGTGACGGCGGGCTCGTCGCGGAGGAGTACCGGAAGGTCCTCTTGCGCGATGACGGTGGCCTCGCCAGACGTGGGCACGGTGCAGGCGCCGACGAGCATCGTGAGCGTGGCGAGCGTGGCGGCGATTCGTCGGGTTC
>CBESNZ010000166.1:0-7302 GCA_965531045.1 uncultured Acidimicrobiales bacterium | reverse complement strand
GCACCCTTGAACGTGCCGGTGCAAAAGTGTGTGCCGTCCGCTTCTCGAACAAAGTTCACCCCGTTGCCGTCCTCGTCGACCATCAGGCACGGTTCGATCGGCAGGCAGGGGAGCGTTTCGGTGTAGCGCCCGTTCTCGTCGAGGACCGCAGCCGCGACGTCGACCACCTCGACTACCGCAAAGGCATCGGCGACACGAGTGACCATGGCGTTGAGATCGGGGGCCAGCGACTCGCCGCTGAAGTCGCCCGTCCGGCTGAGCGGAAACGTGGGAAGCCAGACATGGATGCCGTGTTCCTCGTAGCGTGCGCCCAGCGTCATCAGGTGGGCCTCCATATCGGCGATCAACCGAACCGGATCGAACGTGCGCTCACCGTCGGCATAGCTGCATTCCGCCAAGTTGTTGCCCGAGAACCAGATGACGACGCCCCAGAGATCGCCGGAGTCGATGTCATCGTTCATCAGCGTCAGGAAGTTACACAGCGAGGAACCGCTGAAGATGCCGTTGTGGCGAACATTGGCCTGCACACCGGTGTTCAAGGCGAACAACACGTGCTCACGGGCCGAATCGAACAAGGAGTCGCCGTACAGCCCGATGACGTACTGCGACGGCTGGTTCGGCACGGCGAGGCGTTCTTCCTCGAGCAAGTACTCGATGTCACTCGTCGTCGGAGGCGTGGTGACGGCGTCGCCGCCGGTCGATGACGTTGTCGGCGCCGTCGAGGTTGGCGGCGCGGTCGTCGTAGCGACGGCCGCAGTGTCAAGCCCGACGCTGGTGTCGGTCGGGGTGGGAGCCGTTTGCGCAGGTTCGCCATCGCTCGTGCACCCCGCAGCGATCAGTGCGGCAGCCAACGCTAGTGCGACTGCACGGCGTCGTCCCTGGAACATCATGTTGCATCCTCTCGCGACCCGAGGTGTCGCATCTCTGTGACCGAGCGCACGACTTCGGCAGCGAGGAATAGTACGCAAAGGACGCCGACCACGTGGATCGCCTCGAAGAATTGTGGCCAGCCAAAGTCCGGCGGGTATCGATGACGATATTGCTCGATGGTCGTGTAGGCGCCGGCGACAGCCAGACATGCAGCACCGAGCGAGATCGCCAGCCGTGGTACCCGGGTGGTCGCGACGAATGCCGCGGCAACGATGAACGCCGACCAGCGCCACTCGGGCAGGTTCACGACGGCGAAGACGCCGATGCCCGCGGCAGCGACGATGATGGGCCAACCGCCGGGTGTGACCCGCCGAGCCGAAACCACCTCGGTCAACAATTGTGGTTCGAGGCCCGGTGTGATCCCAGGGCCCGGATCACGCTGGCCGCGCCATGCCAACACGATCGATGCCAGCACCGCGATGAGCGAGAGCAGCAGCGCCGTATTGACGGTCTTTTGTGGAGTCCATTCCAGGCTGATGGTGAGGTCTTCGGCGTCGGGAGTCACGAGCCAACCGTTGGCGAACCCGTCGACCAGGGTGGGCTCACCGAGGCTTGTACCGTCGGACAAGGTTGCCGTCCATCCGCGGTTCTGACTTTGGCCGAGCACCAAGACGAACGGTTCCGTCGCGCCGGTGACCTGTACGACCTGTGAGGTCCGAGAGGCCTCCGTAACGGTGACGGTCGGGGTGGGGGAGACGGTCGGGAAACCAATGCCTGGCCGTCCGCCGGGACCCGAGAGCAAGGCCAACCGATCGAGATCGATGCCGGTGTCACGCCCTCGGCTGGTCTCGATCAGTACCTCGCCGGCCGGAACGGTGATTGGACCATCACACAGCGCCACATCGAGGGCATTGCGATCGACGGCGTCTTCGTGGTCGCCGGACACCCGCACGCCGATGGGCGTACCGTTGACCGCCAACAGGTCGATACGACAGCCGGTATCGAGCGGTTGGTTCGGAACGGAGCGTGCGAAGCCTTCGATCTCCGCGATGCCCAGTGGCATGGCGACGGCGTTGCCGCTGTACCAATCCTTCGTGAGGACCGGTCGAACAGCGCTCGCCGTGAGCCGAAGGCTCGTGAAGCTCAGCTCCGCGGGCAGCGTGAGGGTGACCGGTGCCGTTCTTCCCTGCGGTCCTTCGTCAACCACTTCGGGTACGTCGACCAGAAGCGGATCGGCGCCGTCGGCGCTGACCTGAAACTGTGTCGGTACCGAGTGCCGACCGTCGGCGACGACGTGGACGACGAGTTGATCGGTGCGCACAACGTCGTCGGTCGTGATCTCGAGCCACTCGCCGGTCGGATTTTCGACTGCCGTCTGCCACGCCGTGGCGAGATCTCCATCGATGGCTGCCCTGGCGCGCGAGGCAAGATCGCCGGCCAACCGTTCGGACGAACGGGCGGTAACCGGGGATGTTGCACCGGGACCGAGAAGCAACGTGTCGATGAGGCCGTCGTCGACGTACGCGCTCAACCGCGCCTCGCCGTCGAGCGAGAACGTACGCTCGGATGGCAACGTAAAGGTTCGACGCATCGATTCTTCCGGGTCGAACCGCACGGGCTCTCGGGCATCGGATCGCGTGCGGGTGATCGTGACCCCGAGATTGTGATCGAGATCGTTCGGAACCCGGTCGAGCAGATCGGTGGGCAGCCGAATGGTCTCGCGGAACAACACGCCATCGATTCCGACCTCGGCGAAGCCGACGCTGCTGGCACCGTTGTACCGGGGCCGCTCACCCAGGTTGGTTTCGAGGACTTCGAGCTCGATGCGAGCGGTCGAGCCGAGATCGACCTCGACGCGTTGCCCTTCGGCCTGTCGTGACTCCGGGCCGAGCGTGATGTCGACACTTGCGTCGTTGGCATGCACTCGCAACTCGGTGATCCACCGATTCGTGAACCCGATCAGAGGCTGCGTCAGCTGAAGATGGTCGATCTCTTGCGGCTCGGGCAGCTCGATGATGAGCCGTTCACCACGAACCTCGGCGAACGCCCCGACACGCCAGGCGGTGTCGAGGTCGCCATCGAGGGCAGATGCCGGTCGGTCATCGACGGTGAACGTCACGGGGTTGCCGTAGTCGGTTGCGGTGACGGTGGCACCCGACTGGATCGCCACCGTTTGCGTCGCGGGATCGGGGTCGCCGCCCGCACCGCCGGCATTGCCGAAGACGTCGAGCCGATAGTCGCCGGCGTCGTAGTTGATGGCTTCCTCGTCGGCCTGCTCGATGAAGCCGGTGTTCTCGCGAATTGTTCCCCAGCGGCGCGCGACCTTGCGGTTTCCGTCCGTGAGCAGAAGCACGGCCGGCTCGTCGAGGAGCGCCGCCTCCAACTCGGGGTGATCGGCCAGCGTTGCACTGAAGACCACCAACCGCTCCGGGTCGACCAAACCCAGCGAGGCGGCATCGATGAGGCTCTCGGCATCGCCGGCGATGATCGTCGCTCCATCCGTCGAACGCGCCCGGGTGATCGGCAGCGGGTCGTCCACCGGAAACACGACGACCGGCGCGGGGTGCGGCGTCGTGGGTTCGATCGCCAACGCGATTTCGTCGATCAGCGGTTGTTCGGGACCAGCGATGTTCGGCACCGGCTCGCCATAGCCGGTGGGTTCTCCCAAGCCGGGGGACCGCAACAGATCCGCCCACGTCAGCTGCGGACGAGGAGTACGGAACCGCTCGAACTGCAGGTCGGCTCGCAACACGACATCGCCAACACTCATCAGCCGAGCGATCGGTGCGAGCGCTTCCGGGTTGTATGTGCCCTCTTGGAACGTCTTGTCGAGCGCCAAGGTCAGCGCGACCGATGGCTCGGAGCCGAACGGCACCAGCTCGCGGGCGACATACGGCCGGTCGGTTAGTCCCGGAGTTATCGGCTCGACCGTGTTTCCCCAGCGATAGCTGGAGAAATCTGATCCGGGAACCTCGAGGATGCGACTATCGGTGCCACGGGCGTCGAGTGCCGCAATCGCCTCCGTCCAGTAGACAGGAAGGTCCTCGGGGCGCTGGAGGTATTGCGCCACCATCTGGCCGTTCCAGAGCGGCGACATGTTCAACACCACCAGGAGACAGACGCCAAACGTGAGCGGCCGGTCCCAGGAAGGGCGCCACCGGGCCAACGCGGCAACGCCGGCCCCGAGCATGACCGCCATGCCCAACGCCACCAGCGGGGTGGCCCGTGGCGTGCTCCGAAGCGCCAAACCAGCATCGGATCTGGTGAAGTCCTTGAAGACCTGACCGAGCGCCGACGGCGCATCGTAAGGATGTCCGGCCACCCCGATGAGCGTGCCGAGTACCACGAGCGTGACGAAGAACGCTCGATCCCGGAAGCGCGTGACCGCGCCGGAAACCAGGGCGGCGATCGGAATGGCGAAGCTCAAGATGAGGACCACCGTGCGAGCGGTGTACGCGCGGCTGGGCTCCACCCACTCGCCCAGGTGATCGTTTCCGTAGAAGAACCAGTACCCGAGACCCCGAAGAATCTCCGGGGCCGTCGAACTGTCGGCCACCGCCTCGTAGGTTTCGGTGAATCGCAGCACCGGGGGTCCGAAGGCGCCCTGTGTTCTGACCCCAGCGACCCACCACAATCCCGTGAGTGCCGTGAGCAGACCGATACGCAGCCCGGGTTTGACCACCAGCATCAGTTCGCGCTCGACGAAACCCTGGTACGCCAGCCACAACACCGGCACGATCCCTATGAGCAGGAGGGACGTTGCGTTGGTGGATCCAACCGTGGCCGCCACGAGGGCAAACAACGCCGGATGGCGCCAACCCTTCGATCGAACCGCAGCGATGGTGAGTCCCAACATCCATGGCAGCCCCGCCCAGGGCAACAGGATGGCGGAGATCCGGGCGAAGTAGGCCAGGCCGTACGGGCTGAGGCCATAGGCCAGGCTGGCGACGATCACACCGCTGTTGCGCCAACCCAACGTGCGAAGGAGGTACCGGACGCCGAGCGTCGCTGCGCAGATCGTGGTGCCGATCCAAATTCGCTGCGCAACCCAGTCGGCAAAGCCGAGGTTCTCCATCAGCCAGTAGTAGGGCCCCATCGGCCAGAGGTAGCCGATGTTCTGGTGCGGCACGGCACCGAGCCCGACATCGGGCTGCCACATCGATGCCGCACCCTCGAGCAGGCGACCGGGATCGAGATAGAGGTACGGCTTGGTGTCGGCGCCGATTTGGCCCCGTTCGGTGAACAGCAGCGGGATATAGGACAACGCGACGACAAAGACCACGTCGAGTCGCCGGCGAACCGTTCGTAGGAACCGCTCGCCTAACGTGACCGCCACGAGCTAGGAACGGCGATGCCGCTTGCCAGCAGCATCGTCGACCAACACCTCGAGCGCGCCCCGTGCGGTGGCCTCCCACGTGAATGACGAGCCGTGCGCCCGCGCACCCACGCTGAGTGCCTCGCGGCGTTCAGCATCGCTGAGAAGATTGACGAGCGCGCCGACAAAGTCGTCGTCGTCGCCGACCAACAACCCGCTCACCTCGTGATCCACCGCGTCGCGGTGACCCGCAATGTTTGTCGCGACCGAGGGAGTGCCGCACGAGGCCGCTTCGGTCAAGGTCATTCCCCAGCCTTCGCTGATCGACGCACTCGCGACGACCCACGCCCGTTGGTACAGGTCGACGAGTTCGGCGTCGTCGACGCGCCCCGGCAGGGACACCCAATCCTGCGCATCGAGCGTGCGAATCTGATCCTCGAGATTGTCGAGTTCGTACCCCTCACCGACGATTACCAGTTCGGCGTTGGGCACGTGTTGTCGGACCTGGTGCATGTGGTCGATGAGCACGTCGAATCGTTTCGACGGCATCAGGCGTCCAACCGCCACGACGAGCGGAGTGGGCGACTTTTCCGGTCCCGGAGCGAACCGAGGGTCGACGCCCGGAGGCACAACGTGAACTTGTTCCTCGCCCATGCCGAGTTTCGATATGAGCTCGGCCCGCGAGGATTGCGACAGCGTGATGATCGGGGTGGTGCGGTACAACTTCGGCGCGATGTGTTGCTCGAACGCCGCACCGGCGGCAGCGAGTTTCGGCGAGAGCACCAGTGGCCACATCTTCTCGTGGTGATGGTGGAGAAATATCGCTCGCGGCCCGCGGGCCCACACCGGAGACAGGAAGGGCATGCCGTTCCAAATCTCGATCAGCGCGTCTCGCTTGCCGTGTCGTCCGACGAGTTCGGAAGCGATCGCCCGCGGGAACACGGCATAACGACCGGCCTTGCGCACCACGTTGTAGCCATCGCGCCGTGCGATCTTTGGGGAACCCTGGGCCCACGACGTGCGCATCGTGACCTCGAGTCCGGCTTGCGCCCAGATACGCGCCACCATCGCCGCGTGGATCTCCGATCCGCCCGCCTCGACGTCAGCGAGGTCGCGCCACGCCAGCATGTGAATACGCCGAATTCCGGCGGATGCCGCGAGGTCGCCGATCTTCGCCAACCCCTCGGGGTTGATCGACAGGTCAGGGGTGGCCAGATGGCGGGAGCGATGCATGAGAAACCGGGCTGAGCTTACTGGTTGGGAGGTGCGCTTGAGGACGCCGAGTCGTCGATCTGCTTACGAAGGAGCGCAACTTCTTCGGCGAGCGTGCGCGCTCGGCCTTCGAGCCGGGAGAGTTCCCACGAAAAATGCACGGACAAGACGAACAAGAACGCGAGGCCGGCGATGATCCACACCGTTGGTTCGTAATCGACGCCGAGCCACCCGGACACGGTATCGAGCAGGCTGGGAACCGCTGCCATGACGAGGAGACCGAGACCGATGGTCAGCCAGAGAAGCGCGTACTTGGCCTTCAGCGCCTCGCGCCGCACGAGCCGCAGGATGAACCCGATCGCTCCGAGCGACAAGACGACGAGCAACAGATGCGCTTTGCCCGACATCATGTGCTCCGAGTTGGATTGGCCAGTTGCGGTCGCCGGCGAGTGCCGGTCGTGAACAGCACCACCAAGAGTCGCGCGTAGTTGTACAAGAGCCGGAAGTTCCGGTTGCTCGGTTCGCCGCCGGTGCGTTCGTGCATGATCGTGGGAACCTCGCGCACATCGAAGCCCGCTCGACACGCCGAAACCAACGTTTCGACCGAATCCATGTACTCCGACGGGTAGTTCCGTGAGAATTCCACCAGCAGTGGGCGCCCAATCGCCCGAAAGCCCGATGACGTGTCGGTGAAGGTCTTGCCCGCCAGCCGACGGGTGAGAAGCCGCAGCAAGCTCATTCCGAGCTTGCGGCTTCCACCGACGGCGTAGTCGCCGACCCCGGCGAAGCGCGATCCGATGACCATGTCGGCCCCGGCGTCGAGTTCAGCGAGCAACACGGCGATGTTGGCAGCATCGTGTTGTCCGTCTGCGTCGAACTGCACCGCGGCGTCGTAACCGTTGTCA
>CBESNZ010000165.1:0-7341 GCA_965531045.1 uncultured Acidimicrobiales bacterium | reverse complement strand
GTCGACCAACGAGTGCGAGGCCATCGGCCATCGCATCATCGGTTCGCTCAGCGCACCATTCCAGCTGGGTCCGGAAGAGGTTCGGATCGGTGCGAGCATCGGCATCGCTCCCCGAGTTCCGACGGAAAGTGCGTTCGAGCTGCTCCACAAGGCAGACCTTGCGATGTACGCCGCAAAGGACCGCGGCAAGGGCAGCGTCGTCGTGTACGCCAATAGCCTGCAGCACGATCTCACGCGACAACAGGCGTTGCAGACGGCACTGCGTCGCGCGATCTCCGAGGAAGAGTTCGATGTGCTGTATCAGCCGATCGTCCGACTCGAGGACCTGGCGGTTGTCGGCGCGGAGGCCCTGGTTCGCTGGCGGCAAAAGTCCGGTCGTCTGCTGACCCCCGCACACTTCATCGCCGAGGCGGAGCGAAGCGGCCTGATCACCTCGATCGACCGCCTCGTGCGAGGAACGGTCTTCGAACAGGTCGAGCAACTCGCCGCTGCGTCGGCCTCCGACTTTTTTGCCTCGATCAACTTGTCTGCACGGCATCTGCAACAGCCCGAAATCGTCGACCAGATCGCGACGGACATCCTGTCGAGTGGGGCGAACCCGAAGAGTCTCGTCTTGGAAGTGACGGAAAACGCGTTCGTCCGTGACCTGGCCGCCGCGTCGGATGTGCTTCGCGAGATCCGCAAACTCGGCGTGAGGATTGCGCTCGATGACTTCGGTACCGGTTATTCATCGTTGAGCTACCTGCGCGACCTGCCGATCGACCTCCTGAAGATCGCCCAACCCTTCATTTCCGACCTGGACGACACCAACGACCCCACGTTCGTCGAGGCGATCACCAACCTGAGCCACACGCTCGGATTGCAGGTGGTGGCCGAGGGAATCGAAACCTCGTCGGCACTGGCGTCGTTGCAGGGCATGCGCTGTGACTTCGGCCAAGGGTTCTACTTCGCCAGGCCGGTCCCGCCGGAGGCACTGATGGAAATTCTGGCGAATCAGCCCGCACTGCATCCCAAAGCGGCCTTCGAAGACGTCTGAGCAATCCCAAGCACCGGAGTTTGTGTTGGGCGTCGCGTGAGCGCGAGAGTCATCGCACATAAGGTCATTGCACAGAGGTCGACCCACACGAGGTCGACACGAGATGGGACGATACATGGGTGCATCGGTAGCCGGTCGGCGAATTTTGGTGGTGGGCGCTTCCGCCGGTATCGGGGCGTCCTTCGCCAAGTCGGCGGTAGCCGAAGGTGCTGCGGTCACGGTGTCGGCACGTCGACGGGAGATGCTCGACGAGGTGGTTGCCGAGGCCGGCGGCGGATTCGTTGCGGTCGGCGACGCGGCGTCGGCCTCCGACATGGCCGCGGTCGCAGCGGCCGCAAACGAGGCCATGGGCGGTATCGACCTGATGCTGTACGCCGCTGGCTTCGGCGTCCTGCAGGCGATGGTCGATACCGATGTCGACACATGGACGGACGTGTACCGGGTCAATGTGGTCGGAGCGAACCTCGCAACTGCCGCCACGCTGCAGCACCTCGACCCCAACGGAGTGGTCGCCTTTTTGTCATCGCGCACCGTGATCGACGCCAACGCGTTGTTCACGTCATACGCCGCATCGAAGGCTGCGCTCGATCAGTGCATTCGCGCGTGGCGCGTGGAACACCCCGACCGACGGTTCACCCGTGTGGTCATGGGCAATTGTCAGCCCACCGAGTTCGCCAACCAGATGGGCTTCGATCTCCTCGGCGATGCGCTCGAGGCGTGGCAGAAGCAGGCGATTCCCGGGGGCATGATGCACGTCGATGATGTGGGGCTGGCGCTGG
The DNA here is from genome assembly GCA_965531045.1 of uncultured Acidimicrobiales bacterium. Taxonomy (GTDB): domain Bacteria; phylum Actinomycetota; class Acidimicrobiia; order Acidimicrobiales; family SHLQ01; genus CBESNZ01. Next base: position 5,526 of record CBESNZ010000165.1, on the reverse strand, counting down.
TTCGGGCGCTCGGCGTGGCGCTCGAACACCCCGATATCGACTCCTCCGAACTGCAGTTCGATGCGCGTGCTGGCTAGACGATCGGATTCATCTTCGAGTCGACCAGATCGCCTGGTTGAGCTCCGCCGAGCCAGTGCAGGTCGCCGGCCTGCTGCGGCGTTGGTTCCGTGACGCGAGCGCCGTCGGAGACGTAGATGATCGTCATCGCCTCGCGATCGACATCGGAGTTGTTGCCCCCGGCACAGTGAAGTGTCCAACCGGAATGGAAGGTTGCGTCGCCCGCCGCCATCGCCCCATAGCTGACGATCGGGTAGTCGGCCGCACGGATCAGTGCGTCAATCGACCGATGTGATGCATCGGAGATCGAGCCGGCTGCCACGTCGCCATCGTGGTGTGATCCCGAAGCGAAGGACATCGACCCGACCGAGGCGAGAACATCGACCAGCGGCATCCACAGCGTCACGGTGCGGTCGGTGTCGAGTGGCCAGTACCCCTGATCTTGATGCCATGGCGTATAGCCCCCGCCCGCCTCCTTGATCAATGCTTGGTCGTGATAGATACGGACCCGATCGACACCGAGCAAGGTGGCAGCCACGTGACCGAGGCGCCGGGCCAACACGAACCGAGCGACGTCCGCGTCCTGCATCCAGAGGTTGAACATCTGGAGGAAGGCACGACCGTAGGTGTCGCGTTCGGCCAGCGGACGATGATCCCAGCGACTCGCCGTTGCCGTCCGCATGATCGGCGGGCGGTATGCGGTGATCTCCGTGCTGCTGAGCAAGCGACGCACGCAGGTGTGGCCGTTGACGCGGAACGCTTCTGCGACTTCGGGCTCGACCATCCGCAGGTCGTCGAGCGGCGGCCACATCAGATGGTGAACCGCAGGGACATGCACGAGAGGCCACCATCGATCTTTGCGGCTTCGTGGGCGGGCACCTCGGTCACCTGGTAACCGAAGCCTCGGAGCATCTCGGTGGTCTGCGGGAATCCTGCTGCGACGAACACCGTGTCGTTGACGCGAATCAGATTCGCAGCTGCTTCCTCGCCGGCGGGCGCGACGAGCACGTCGTACCCGTTGAAACATCCCACCGCGGCCAACCGTTCGGTGGCAAAGATGATGGTGGAATCGAGCAATCCGCAGGCGGTCTTGAAATGCAGAATGCTGGGGGGAGTCACCACCTCGCGAACCGTGTACCCGAGTGGTTGGACCGCGTGGCGGAGTGCCTCGATTCCGGCGGCATCGGTGCGCTGCGAACGACCGACAAAGACCTCTTCATCGGTCACCAGGATGTCGCCGCCGTCGATGGTGCCGGGTCCCGGCAAATCGATGACCACGAGGCCGGCCGCGGCGAGGTGATCGCGGATGGCCGCTGCTTCACCGGCTCGGCTGGGGGCCCCGGGGCGCAACACGATGCCGTGGCCGGCGATACACAGTGCGGCATCCTCGACGAAGACGGAGTCGGGGAACTCCCAGAGTTCGTCGAGCTGGGTGACCCTGACCCCGGCGTCGGCCAATGCGGCGACGTAGCCGCGGTGCTCGATCCTGAACGAGGCGACATCGGGGTCGGCCCCGGGTCCGTCGCGCAAACCCGCGCTGACCGTATCGCACGGTGTACGGACGATCGCAGCGTCGCATCGATACGAAGAACCGGTCAGGGCCATGGGTAGCGACACTACCGCCGGTGGGTCGCCACTAGAGTCACTCGCATGCGTCCGCCAGAGGTGAGAACGGTCCATCTGTTGGCCAAGCCCACCGTGACGAAAGCAGCCAACGCCGAGCTCGACGCCGTCGTCGAAGCCTTCGAGTCCGCCGGCGTGTCCGTCGAGCTGGTGCGCGCCTCGACCGCAGCGGCAGCCGAGCGCGCCGCCAAGGATTGTGTCGCCGCCGGATCCGAGCGTCTGATCGCTGCGGGTGGCGATGGCGTCGTACACCTGGCGGTCCAAGCGGTCGCCGGCAGTGAGGTCGCGTTGGGCATCGTGCCGATGGGAACGGGGAACGATTTCGCCGGAGCGATGAACCTTGATTTCGACGTGTCACGAGCCGTGGAGCGGGCGCTCGGGCCCGCCCGTCCGGTCGACCTCATGCGGGTGGGGGAGCGGTGGGCTGCGTCGATCGCCACGGTCGGATTCGCCGCCGACGTGAACGAACGGGCGAACAACATGCGGTGGCCGCGTGGGCCGCAGCGCTACACGGTGGCGACCATCGCCGCGCTGCCGGGATTGACCGCTGAACCCTACGACGTCGAGCTCGATGGCGAACCCATGCGGCTCGACGCCGTGCTGGTGACCGTCGCGAACACGAGCGACTTCGGCGGCGGAATGCGAATCTCGCCGGGGGCCGACCCCAACGACGGCATCCTCGACCTCACGGTGGTCGGGACCGCTGGTCGCATCGAACTGCTCCGGTTCTTCCGCAACGTCTACGACGGCAGTCACCTACAGCACCGGAAGGTCACGACCTTGCGCGCCCGCCAGGTCCGGCTGTGCACGCCTGGCATTACCGTGTGGGCCGACGGAGAACCGGTCGCGACGTCGCCGGTGGACATCTCGGCGGTCCCCGGCGCACTGCGCCTCGCCTATTAGTCAGGCAATTGCCGGTTCGCTTTACGATGCGACCTCTGTTCGCGTAGGTTGGGCAAAATAGAACGCGTTCCAGGGGGAAACAATGAGCAACATTCCAACGATGAAGGCCGGCGAAATCGGCGGATGGCCCAAGCTGAAGCTGGTCTACCGCACCGATCCCGACCGCATCGCCGACCTCCTGCCGCCGGGCATAACGCCCGGTGCGAATCCATACGTGCACATCGGCGTGTACTGCGTTCCGATTCTGGGCGAACCCGAATTCGGGGTCAGCACCAAGGTCGAGGCCGACTTCGATGGCATTTCGGGCTTCTACAACCTGGGTATGGGCATCGACCAAGAGGCTGCGGTGTTCAACAGCCAACAGATCAACGGCCAACCCAAGTACCCCTGCACCATCAAGTTCTTCCGACTCGGCGACCATGTCGAGGCTCGCTGCACCCACCAGGGCTACACGTTCCTCGAGTTCCGGGGACAGGTCACCGGAGAGATCGAGGGGAACGACGAGGAGACCACCGACAACGAGTGGTGGATCAAGGTGTCCCGTGCGATCGGGAACCACGAGAAGCAATACGACTTTCCGCCGCATGTCGTTCGCGTGGCGCACAAATCATCGCTCGCATGGGGCGAGACCGTCGACGGCGACATCGTGCTCCGCGATTCGCCGTGGGATCCCTTCACCGAATTGTTGCCCATGCGTGAGCAGATCTCGACCACGCTCGAGAAGACCAACTTCGTCAGCCGCGAAATCACCAATGCCGGTCCGCTCGACCCCGATGCCTTCTGGCCGCATTGCGATGTCATCAGCGGCTCCCGTTGGCCGGGCCAAAATGGTGGTCCACGGTGGAGCACCACGCTCGGATAGAGCCCGGTGGCCGACCCAGCGGGACACACGAGCGACAGCGACAACACCGATGCGGCCGACGTGCTCGCGATCAACAGCGCGTTCTACGAAGCGCATGAGGGCCGCGACATGGTGGCGATGTCGGCGGTCTGGCATCACGATGAACAGGTGATGTGTGTCCATCCGGGCTGGCCGATTCTGCGCGGGTGGGCCGACGTCGGCGCCTCGTGGGAACGCATCCTGTCGGGCCCGGGAGCCAATCAGTTCATCCTCACGAACGCGTCGGTAACGGTCGTCGGCAACGCGGCATGGGTGAGCGTCGACGAGAACATGATCAACGATTCGGGTACCGGCGTGGCCACCGCCACCAATATTTTTGCCCGAACCTCAGGCGACAACGGCGGCGAATGGAAGATGGTCGTGCACCACGCCGGTCCCGTGTTGTCCTGATGGGACCGACCTCTGATCGTTTCGCCGGCGGCGACCAGGACTATCTCAAGAACGACCAGTACGGAAGCACCGACAAGCTGCGTGCTCGGATGGCGATCCATCGATTTGGCGATGCGACCACGCCCTGGTTTCCGTGGCTCGTCGCCCATGCGGACTTCGCCGTGGCCGAGCGGATCATCGAGGTCGGCTGCGGTGCGGGTGGATTGTGGGAGCGAGGGGCACCGGACACGAGCGCGCACGTTGTGCTCAGCGACCTCAGTGCGGCAATGGTGCATGAAACGACAACCATCGCTGCGTCGTATGAGCCCTCGGGCGTGGTTGCCGATGTGATGACGTTGCCCTACGCGTCCAACTCCGCCGACATCGTGATCGCGAATCACATGCTGTATCACGCTCCCGATCCGGCGCAGGCATGTCGCGAAATAGCCCGCGTGCTTCGTCCCGACGGCACGGCGCTCATCGCTACCAACGGCGCGGCGCACATCTTCGAGCTCAAAGCGATCGAACAGGCGGTCTTCGGTGTCGACGTGCTCGACGAAACGGTCCTGGTATTCGGGTTCGATTCTGGCCGGGAGCATCTCGAGGCGGTCTTCGGGCGGGTCGATCTGCTCGCGTTCGACGACACGCTGCATGTGCCTGAACCCCGACTGGTCGTTGACTATCTCTGGTCAATGCCACCCGGTGAGGACAGCGCGGCCGATCAGCGGGCGCATCTGTGTGCGCTCGTCGACGACGCATTCGCCGTCAACGGTTCAATGCGCATCCAAAAAGACGTCGGCCTATTCGTATGTGAAGGCCCCAACGTTTCGTAGCCGGCAATAGCATCACGAGATGTCTCACAACTTCGTGCTGCTCGACGGTGGCATGGGCAAGACCCTCGAGTCGCAAGGGGCCCCATTCCGGCAGCCCGAGTGGTCGGCGTTGGCGCTGATGGAAGCGCCCGAAGCGGTCCTGAGGGCGCATCTCGACTTCCTCGCGGCCGGGGCCGACGTACTGACGACGAACAACTACGCCGTCGTACCGTTTCACCTGGGTCTCGAGCGATTCCTGGAGCGTGGTGGCGAGCTGACCGCCTTGTCCGGCGAGTTGGCGCGCCAGGCCGCTGATACTGCCGACCGGCCGGTGCTTGTTGCCGGCTCGATTCCTCCGCTCTACGGCTCCTACGAACCCGACAACTTCGTCCCCGAAACCGCCGACGCCCACCTGGCGCTCGTCGTCGAGGCGTTGGCCGGCCACGTCGACCTGTTTCTGGCCGAAACCCAGTCGTGTTTGGCCGAGGCTCGGGCATCGCTTCGGGCGGCCGGCGCCTACGACATCCCGCGCTGGGTCGCGTACACACTCTCCGACGACACCGCCGTCGACCAGCCGAGCCTGCGGTCGGGCGAGTCGGTTGCCGAGGCGGTCGAGCTGGCGGTCGCGGAGCACGCCGAAGCTGTGCTGTTCAATTGCAGCCAACCCGAGCAGATGCTGGCTGCCGTCTCCGAGGCCCGCCTCGTGAGCCGCGCGGTCTCCGTTGGGGTGTACGCCAACGCTTTCGAACCAAAGCAGGACGGCTACGCCGCCAATACCACGATTCTCGGCCATCGCGACGACCTCGATACGGCCGGGTACCGCCGCTTTGTGGAACAGTGGCTCGACGCCGGCGCGTCGAT
>CBESNZ010000164.1:0-7404 GCA_965531045.1 uncultured Acidimicrobiales bacterium | reverse complement strand
CCCAGGTCGAGGGCGGCGGTGCGATTCCGTCCGCGGCCGCTCCGGCGCTGCCGGCGGCTTCGCCCACCACCCTTGCCGTCCCGACGACGGTGTTGCCGACGACAGGGCCGCCCGTCACCGTCGCCAACGAGACCACCGCGGCGCCACTCGCCACCCGACGAAGCGCATCGCTGCTGTTCAGCGGCGACGTGCTTCCCCACGGCGCCGTGCAACGCCAGGCCAACGCCAACGCCGGTCCCGGGGCCTACGACTTCGGGCCGATGTTCGCCGAGGTTGCGCCCATCGTGTCCGGCGTCGACCTGGCGATCTGTCACATGGAAACGCCGCTGTCGGTCGACAGCACCAACCTCAGCAGCTATCCCGTGTTCAATTCGCCCGGCGAATTGGGTGCCGCTATTGCCGACGCAGGCTACGACGGTTGTTCGTTGGCATCCAATCACGCCTACGACAAACGATCGGCAGGGGTCGACAGCACCGTCGCGGTGATGGAGCGCAACGGTTTGGGCTTCGCCGGCATGGCCCGTACCCAGGCCGAGCGCGACGCACCCCGCATCTACGACGTGAACGGCATTGCGATCGCCCACCTGTCGTACACCTACGGCCTCAACGGTTTTGTGCTTCCCGCGTCGAAGCCGTACCTCGTGAATGTGATCGACCAAGCGGCGATCGTGGCCGAGGCCCGTCGAGCCCGAGCCGCCGGCGCCGATTTCATCGTGCTTTCCATGCACTGGGGTAACGAGTACCAACAGTCTCCCAACGCCCAGCAGACCGCGTTGGCCGACGCGCTCCTGCCCGACGCCGACATCGACCTCATCATCGGTCATCACGCCCATGTCGTGCAGCCGTGGGATCAGCGCGGTGACGAGATCGTCGTGTACGGCCTCGGCAACTCGTTGTCGAACCAATCGGTCAACTGCTGCGTCGCATCGACCCAAGACGGGGTGATGGCCCGGCTGCAGATCGATGAGCAGGACGACGGCACCTACCTGGTGACCGATGCGAGTTATGTGGCCACGTGGGTCGACCGCTCGGACTACACGATCGTGCCGGTGGCCGAGGCGTTGGCTTCGAACAGCCGGCCCGGCCAGGCCGACACGCTGCGAACCTCGCAAGGACGCACGGCGAGTGCGGTCACCGGCCTTGGCGGCGACGCGTGGGGCCTCCGCCCGGCCGCGGGTGAGTGAACCCGGATTTCGCACCACGGGTGATGGCGTGGTGGGACGGCCGTCCCGGCCCGGAACCAGCTACGGGGGTGGTGCGTGCCAACGTCACCGGCGGAGCCGGTGCAATGCGAACAGGCCTTCCTTGGCGTCGGACGCGCGATCCCTGGGCGATCCTGGTGTCCGAGCTGATGCTGCAACAGACACAGGTGGCGAGGGTCGTACCGAAGTACGAAGCGTTCCTGGAGTGCTTTCCGACCGTTGCGTCGTGCGCGGCGGGAGAGCAGGCCCATGTGGTGCGGCTCTGGCAGGGCCTTGGCTACAACCGCCGGGCGGTCAACCTGCACCGGTGTGCGGTCGCGGTCGAGGCCGAGCACGGTGGCGTGTTGCCCGCGGACTTGACCGCTCTGATGGCGTTGCCCGGAATCGGGCCCTACACCGCCCGCGCTGTGCTGGCATTCGCATTCGAGCACGACGTCGCGGTTGTCGACACCAACGTCGCCCGCATCCTGGCCCGACACGGTGGGCGGCGTTTGACCCCGAAGCAGGTCCAAGCCGCAGCCGACCTACTGGTACCGGACGGCGACGGGTGGGCGTGGAATCAGGCCATGCTCGACTTCGGGGCCACGGTGTGCACGAAACGCACGCCGACCTGCGAAAGCTGTCCGGTGCGGTCGACCTGCACATGGCACGGTGTCGGGCCCGACCCCGCAGTCGGCTCGGCGGGGGTGAGCGGCGGCCAATCCAAGTTCGAAGGGAGCGACCGGCAGGGGAGAGGCCGCCTGGTCGACGCCTTGCGACTGGGCCCCGTGGATGGCGCCGATCTCGCCGCCACGATGGGTTGGCCCGACGACGAAGCGCGCGCCGAACGTGTTGCGCGGACCCTGGTGACCGACAACCTGGCCATCACCGACGGCACCCGGTACCAACTCCGGTAACCCCTAAAGATTTGTGAGGGCTTTCGGGGTTCGAGACCCGCGAATCCCTCACAAATCTTTCAGGAGGGCTCCGAGAAGTTCGGCGACGACGGTGTCGGCCAACGCCGTCATCTCGTCGTCGGTGCGGTCCTGGATCGGATGGGCGACGAAGACGCTCGCCGCATCGAAGCCGAGGGCTTGGCTTTGGGTCGCGGCCGCGTCGCGGAACGGATCGGACGCGACGAAGACCCCGGGGATGCCACGTCGTTCAAGGTCGCTGATGTCGTGCACACTGCACGTCGTACAGCTACCTCAATCCGCCAAGGCTTCGATCACCGCGTCGCACGCGGTGGCGATTTCGTGACGAAGATCGACCGGGGCCGGCTTGGTGAACGTGGGCTTGACGTAGCGGTTCACCGAAGCGCCGAGCTCGGTGAGCCTCGTCTCGACGGCGTCGAGGAAGACGTCGCCACGCGGCTTCGAGATATCGAGCAGCCCAACGGTCAGACCGGACAACGACTCGGGGCGTTTCGTACGCTCCCGATGGGCCGGCGTCGATTCGCCGGTGGGATCGAGCACCGTGATGTTGGTCATCTCGTGATCTCCTTCGTTACGGGGACACTACCCCCATCACCGCTGAGCCAACCGCCCAACACCGAGCTGAACAGGCCGGCGGGCCCGCCGGCGTGGACGATCTGCAGCCCACCGTCGGGGCGGAACTTCGGCAGCTGTGTTCCGGCGAATCCGTCGGGGAGACCCTCGGCTATGCCGTCGACGCCGGCGAGGATGGTGTCGGTGTCGATCAGCAAATGCTCGTGCAGGGCCTCGCGGAATTGGGCCTTGGTCCATCCGGCTTCGGCATAGCGCGCCATGTGCTCGGGACTGAGCACGAGCATGGCATCCATGCCGATCACCATCCGTGGCGAGTTGGTGGCGAGCAGCATCTTGGCCAGCGAGGCGGTCAGGGCCTCGGGCGTGCGCGACTTCTGGTCGATCATGACGCGTGGGCCCTCCGAGCAGAAGGCCGTGATCGTGCTCACCCCCGGCTCGAATCCGCGCTCGACGGCGTAGGACTCCCAGGGTGACCCTTCCTCATCTTCGGGGAAGCAGAGTCCGAGCTTGCCGGGGTTGCCCTGAGTCGAGCGGTCGATGCCGCCCGGCGCGCCCCCGCCGACGTTGCGGACGATGAGCTGAATCGCTCGTCCGATGGTCGCATTGGCGCGGTTGCCGTGGCCCAGCACGTTGATGCCGGCATTCATGCCGATCTCGTTTCGGATCGGTCCGTTCACCACAAAGACCGGCCCGACGGCCATGGTGGTGGCGAGCACGCCGTGCATGTTGAACTCGTCGTTGCAGACCGCTTCGAGGCCAGCGATCACCACCGGCAGGTATTCGGGCTTGCACCCCGCCATGACGGCGTTGATCGCCACCTTTTCGACGGTCGCCTCGGTGAGGTTGGGCGGCACCACCGCGACGACATCCGATGGGACTCGGGTGGTTCCGCCGAGCATCTTCATCACGCGGGTTTCGGTGGGCGGAACCAACGGCAGACCGTCGGACCAACCGCGATCGAACATCGCTTCCATCTCGTCCTCGGCCGTTGCGAATTGCACGCGGCGCGCCGAGAAAACCGACCCGCCGAACGCGACGGCGAGCTCGGCCTCCCGGTCGGGGTCGACCGACAGCGATCCGCAGCCGGGTCGATATTCGGGAATGTCCGCGGGGAACGATTCGGCGGCGTCGTCGCCGCAGAACGTGGTCCATGCGGCCAGGTCCCAGCCCACGATGCGTTCGGTTTCGACCCCGTCGACCACGCGCAGCAGGGTCGGCACGGTTTCGATGTCGTGGTGCCACGAGACCGACAACGACGTGTCGTCGACCACCCAGTCGGCGACGGCGGGAAAGCTCGTGTCGTCCTGGGTGTAGACCGTTATCCCCGGACCCTCGGCCAAGCCGATCAGCACCGGGGCGACGAGCTCACAGGTTGGGCAGTCGCGTTTGACGACGGCGACGAAACCGTCGGGCAGCAGCGGTGGGGCGTCTTTGGCCATCGTCGCGAGTCTGTCGCGTCGCGCCGAACGACTGCAATTGCGATTCGCGGCGATGGAATGGGCTGAAGCGGGTCTTTGCCAGAGTTGCCGCGTGATTGCAAGAGTTTGCAGTGTGAGATTGGTCACGATACGGCCCTGAACCTTTCCATCACGACCGAGGGCGAACTACCATCGGCGCACACCACGAGCACAGCATCAGGGGGATTCGTTGCTCGATATCACTTTTTATGGGGTGCGCGGTTCGACTCCTTGTCCTTGTCCGGACAAGCAGCGATACGGCGGGAATACCTCGTGCGTTGTTTTGACCGCCCCCGATGGCGACCCGATCGTGTTCGATCTGGGCACCGGTCTGCGCGTCTGGGGTCATCGGTTTGCGCCGGGCGAGATCGTCAACGCCACCGCCTTGGTCACGCATCTCCACTGGGATCACATCCAGGGACTGCCGTTCATGGGCCCGATCCACAGCCCCGGTTCGTCGCTCGACATCTACGGCGTCGGCGAGAACGGCATGACACTCGAAGAGTGCTTCGCCACGTTCGTCAACCCCCCGTATTTCCCGGTGCACTATTCCGATCTCACCGCCGATATCCGTTTCCACGACGTCACCGACGAGTCGTTTGCCGCCGGCCCCGCCAAGATCACCACGCGTCCGGTTCCGCACTGCGGACCAACCAATGGGTATCGGGTCGATTGGGGTGGCTATTCGGTGGCGTACATCTCCGACCACCAGCAGCCACTCGACGACCCCACCAAGGTCGCCGACTCCGTGCTCGAGTTGGTCGACGGCGTCGATGTGCTCATTCACGACGCACAGTTCAATCAACAAGAGTTCGCCGCCCGTTCGCATTGGGGTCATTGCACGTACGACTACGCCGTCGAGGTCGCCCATCAAGGCGGCGTCGGTGCACTGGCGATGTTTCACCACGATCCCTTCCACGACGATGACGACGTCGACGAGGCGTTGGCGCACGTGCGCAACCTCATCGTCGACCGCAACGTCGAGACGGCGTTCGCCGCGCACGAGGGTCTCGTCATCAGCCTCGGCAACTGACACACCCGAATCCAACCATGTCCCAATCCAGTGGAGATCAAGCCCGTGAGTGACGCGTTCGAAAGCGATACCTTCCGCAAGGTGATGGGAGCCGTGCCCACACCGGTCACCGTGGTCACCACCATGACCGCCGACCACGAGGGCAGCGACGAACCGGCAGCGATGGTGATCGGTTCGTTCGGCTCGGTGTCGCTCGACCCGCCGCTGGTCATGTTCATGCCCGGCAAGGCGTCGAAGACGTGGAAGAAAATCGAGGCCGCCGGGGCGTTCTGCGTCAACGTCATGGGCGCCGATCAACTCGACGTGTGCAACTCGTTCTTCAAAAAGGACGTCGACCCGTTCAGCACCATCGAATGGGAGCACTGCGGCTTCACCCGAGCCCCGAAGATCAAGGGCTGCGCGGCCTGGATCTCGTGCAACATCGAAACCGTCGTCGAGGGCGGCGACCATTGGATCGTCATCGGCCGCGTCGTCGATATGGAAGCGGTCGACGAGCCGAATCCCATGGTGTTCGCCCGCGGCCAATACGGCTCCGTCGGCGACCTCAACTGAGCGACTCCGATGCCCCTCTATGCCCTTGGCGACAAACGCCCGACCATCCACCCCGACGCCTTCGTGCATCCGCAGGCCGTCGTCATCGGCAACGTCACCATCGGTGCCGGTTCCTCGATCTGGCCCGGCGCCGTCTTGCGGGGCGACTCCGAGATCATCGTCGGCGAACGCACCTCGATTCAAGACGGCGCGATCATCCACTGCATCGACCGGGTCCCGACCGACATCGGCGACGATTGCACGGTCGGGCACATGGCGCACATGGAAGGCGCCAAGATCGGCAACGGGTCGCTCATCGGCACGGGTTCGATCGTGTTGCCGATGGCGGTCGTCGGCCAGAACTGCATCGTCGGGGCCAACGCCGTGGTCACCCAGGGCACCCATGTGCCCGACAACTCGATGGTGCTCGGCGTACCCGGCAAGATCCGCGAGGGAGTGGTCGACCCCGACGGGTCGGTCGAGAATGCCGAGGTCTACGTCGAGCGAGGCAAGTTCTACGCCGAGAACATGACCCTGATCGAGGGCTAGCGGGGCGAAATTGCCCCGGCTTGGCGCAGGGGCACCGGTAGCATTGCCGGATCATGAGCAATCTTGACGTGCACAACATCGACGTTCTCCTCCCCGACGGGTCGCATCGTTCGCTACCTGCGGGTTCCACCTCCGCAGACCTCGCTGCCGACATCGGCCCCGGACTCGCCAAGGTGGTGATCGCAGCCGAGGTCGACGGCGCCCCGGTCGATCTCAACGTCGAACTCACCGACGGAGCAACCGTGTCGTTGGTCAAGGCCGACAGCGAGGAGGGTCTGCACACACTGCGGCACTCGACCGCCCACGTGATGGCGCAGGCGTTGGTCGACCTCTACCCGGGAACGCAGCTCGCAATCGGCCCGCCGATCGAGCACGGCTTCTACTACGACTTCGAACTTCCCGACGGCAAGACGCTCACCGCCGATGACCTCGAGAAGGTCGAGGCGCGCATGCGCGAGATCATCGCGGCCGATCAGCCGTTTGTTCGGCACGAGTTGCCGGTGGACGAAGCCAAGGCGTTCTTCGGCGACGAAACGTTCAAGTCCGAGATCATCGACCGTGTCACCGGCGGCGACGCTGCTTCTGATGGGCCGGCTTCTGATGGCCCCGCTTCCGACGACGCCGGCGAGATCGCCGACGCCGAGGTCATCAGCTACTACGCCAACGGCGACATCGCCGCGCCCGGCACGTTTCGCGACATGTGCACGGGTCCGCACGTGCCGTCGACCGGTCGGCTCGAGCATTTCAAGCTGCAGTCGGTGGCCGGCGCCTACTGGCGCGGCGACGTCACCCGACCGATGTTGCAGCGCATCTACGGCACGGCGTGGGCCGACAAGAAGTCGCTGAAGCGTCACCTGCAGATGCTGCAGGAAGCCGAGAAGCGCGATCATCGCAAGCTTGCCGCCGAGCTCGACCTCGTGTCGTGGCCCGAGGAGCTCGGCCCGGGTCTTGCCGTGTGGCATCCCAAGGGCGCCAAGGTGCGCCACATCATGGAGGACTACTCGCGCGATCGTCACGAGAACGGCGGCTACGAGTTCGCCTACACCCCGCACATCGCCAAATCGGTGCTGTGGGAGACCAGTGGCCACCTCGACTTCTACGCCGACAGCATGTATCCGCCCATGGAGATGGACGGCGCCACGTAC
>CBESNZ010000163.1:0-7440 GCA_965531045.1 uncultured Acidimicrobiales bacterium | reverse complement strand
TCGTCCTCGACGATCGGAATGACGCGGCCGACGATGGGCAGCGTGACCGTCTTGCCCCGCAACGCCGCCGCTCGCGGATCGTCGGGGTTGATGGCGACGGCGGTGTCGCCGAGCATCGTCTCGGGACGGGTCGTCGCCACCGTGACCGACGCGGTGCCATCGGGTAGCGGGCCATCGGTGAGGGGGTAGGTGAGGTACCACATGTGGCCCTCGACCTCCTCCATCTCGACCTCGTCGTCGGACAGCGCAGTGCGCGTGGCCGGGTCCCAATTGACCAGGCGCTTTCCGCGATAGATCAGTCCGTCCTGGAACAGCTGAAAGAACGCCTGGCGGACCGCGACGGCACACATGTCGTCCATGGTGAAGCGCGTACGGGCGGCATCGACCGAGGCACCTATCTCGGCCAGTTGCGCAAGGATGACCTGTTCGTACTCGTCTTTCCATTGTTGCGTGCGGTCGACGAACGCCTCGCGGCCCATGTCGAGGCGCTTGATTCCTTCGGCGAGCAACCGTTTCTCGACCACGGTCTGGGTGGCGATGCCGGCGTGATCGGTACCGGGCATCCACAGCGTGGCATCGCCCTTCATGCGATGGAAGCGGATCAGCACGTCCTGCAAGGTGTTGTTCAGCGCGTGACCCAGATGCAGCGCCGCCGTGACGTTGGGCGGAGGGATGACGATCGAGTAGGTGGGCGTGTCGCCATCGGTCGGTGGCTCGACGTGGAAGGCACCCTTGCCATCGACACCGCCGGCGTCCCATCGGGCGCGCACCACGCCCTCGTTGTCGGCCGGGACGTAGACCGATGGCAGTTCTGAAAGATCGCTGTCAGGCACGCGATACAGGCTAGGGAGTCACAGCCCGAGCGGGCGGGTTATTCCGGCGCTGCGGCCGTCGTTCCCCGACGGCGCGGCAGCCGGGTGCCGGCCAACACCACCGAACGACGGGTGAGCGCTCGCCACGGTCGCTGGCGGTCGATCGGCACAGCTTGCTCGGTGGCCATACGGCCCAAAGCGAACAGTGCGATGGCGCCATTGATGACGGCCAGGGTCACGAAGAACGAACCGACCGACGTGAGTTGCATGGCGAGCGACAGCACAAGCGGACCGAGGACGGCGCCGACACCCGAATAGAACACCATCGCCACGGCGGCAGCGAGTGCCCGTTCGGCCGGGACGACGTCGCTCACGTGGCTGGCGACGAGCGAGTACATCGGGAACATCAAGCCGCCGACCAGGAACACCACCGGCAGCATCGCCGTATCGGCGGCATCGAGCATGCTCGCGACCAACGTCAGGCCGACCAACAGCGACGCCACGAGCAGGATCGTCTGACGGCGATACATGCGGTCGGAGAGGTAGCCGATCGGGAACTGCATCGCCACCGCACCAAAGAGCGCGATGGTCATGAACACGGCGACCCGGCTGGAGCTCATCCCTGATGCGGAGGCGTACACCGGGGCGATCGACGTGAACCCGCCGTTTGCCATGCCGACCAGAAGCGCCCCCACCAGGCCGAGCGGGGCAATCTCCCACAACTCACGCATCTTCAGTGCATCGGGAACCGCGTCGAGTCGTGGCGCAGTACCGACCGACAGAGACACCGGCACGACCGCTACCGATACGAGCACCGACGACAGGATGAACAGCTGGTACTGGCCCGGATCGCCGGCGTAGAGCAGCAGCTGACTCGCGGCCAGACCACCCATAATCACGACCATGTACACCGACATGAGACGGCCACGGCTCCCGTTGGTCGCCAAGCCGTTCAGCCAACCCTCGGCCACGACGTACAAGCCTGCGGTCGCGAAACCGGAAACGAATCGAAGCGCCCCCCACGCGACGGGGGTGACCCACACAACGTGCAGCAAGGCGCTGACCGATGCCAGGCTTGCGAGTGCCGCGAACACACGGACATGGCCCACCCGCACCGCGGCCGTCACCGCGTAACGAGACCCGGCGAGGAAGCCGACGTAGTACACGGCGAGTATCACGCCGGAGGTGACCGTGCTGAAACCCTCGAGCACCGACCTGATGCCGAGCAACGTGCCCAGCAGTCCGTTGCCGAGCATCAACAGGCCCAGCGCCGAGAACAAGCCCCACGTGTTGAAGATGGTGCGGCCGGTGGCGTCGGGAGTGTCCGGGCTATCGGGGCCGTCGGACGCGCCTACTGGTGCCGTAGGTGAGGGCCGTGTGATCGTCGCCATGTTGTTTGCCTGCAATGAACCGAGGGCGACGTATCGTCCGGCTGATAAGAACGACACAATCGTACCGTGGAGCAACCCGCCCGGACGCGCTTTCCCGCTGGCTGGTCATCGCCAAAACAGTTGGTAAAGGTGGACGGTCCGGTCGACGATACCGCCGCAACTTCGAGCGATCTTTCGAGTGAGCCTGCGAGCGAATCGGCCCGGGTTACCCGGCGATAGCGTGGCCCCATGCAGACGCTTCAGGTGGGCGGAGTGCCCGAACACTTCAATGTGCCGTGGCACCACGCCATCGAGTCGGGAGCGTTCGCCGAGGCCGGCGTCGACGTGCAGTGGCACGATCAAAAAGGCGGCACCGGTCAGATGATGACCGCGCTCGGTGCGGGAGAACTCGACGTCGCCGTGGCGCTCACCGAGGGCATCGTCACCGCGATCAGCCAAGGTCTCGATTCGAAGATCGTGCGGTACTACACAACGTCCGCGCTGCAGTGGGGCATCCACACCCGGGCCGGCTCCGGCCGCGCGTCCGAGGCCGACCTCACGGGCACCGACCGGTACGCCGTTTCCCGCCTGGGTTCGGGTTCGCATCTGATGGCCCACGTGCTGGCCGACCGCCTCGGCCTGACCATCGGCGACGACAACTTCGTCATCGTGGGCGACATCGACGGGGCACGCGATGCGCTCCAACTCGGCGAGGCGGAAGTGTTCCTGTGGGACCGGTTCATGACCTCGCCGCTGGTGTCGGCCGGCGAGTTCGATCGCATCGGCGTGCAGCCCACACCGTGGCCGGCGTTCGCCATCGCGGTTCGCGCCGATCGGCTCGAACAGGAGCGACCGGGACTCGAGGCCACCCTCAACACCGTCGCCGACGCCGCCGCTCGATTCAGCGCTCGTACCACCGACGACGCGGCAGCCGAGATCGCTCAGCGCTATGCCCTCAGCATCGAGCAAGCCTCGGAATGGTTCGATGCCACAACGTTCGATACCGGCGAACCGATCGACGCCACGTCGATCGAAGGCGTGCAAGCGCGGTTGCTCGAGCTCGGGGTCATCGACCACCGCAAACCGGTCGGTGAGCTCCTCGCCCCGTTTTGAGTACTCACCAGTCGGGCCGCCGATAGCCTCGGCGCGGTGGAATTCCGAGATCTGACCGACCCGCCCTCGCCGGTGCTCGTCATCGTCGCCCATCCCGACGACATCGACTTCGGCTTTGCCGGCACCGCGGCCGCACTGACCGCTGCGGGCGCCGAGGTCGTGTACGCCCTCGTCACCTCGGGCGAAGCCGGCGCACCCGACGATCTACCCCGGGACGAAGTTCGCGCGCTGCGTCAGGCCGAGCAGCAGGCGGCAGCCGCCCACGTCGGCGTCACCGATGTCCGCTGGCTCGGACATCCCGACGGTGCGGTCGTCGCCGACCTCGCACTGCGGCGCGACATCAGTCGGTTGATACGGCAGGTCCGGCCCCAACTCGTCATCACGCAGAGCCCCGAACGCCGCTGGGATCGGATCTACGCCAGCCATCCCGACCACCTCGCCACCGGCGAGGCGGTGCTGGCCGCGGCGTACCCCGACGCGCAGAACCCCCACGCCCACACGACCCTCATCACCGAGGAAGGCCTCGAACCGCACAACGTTCCCGAGGTGTGGGTGGGAATGCTCGAACCGGTCGACACCCTGATCGACATCACCGAGGTCATCGACAAGAAGGTCGCCGCGCTGTCATCACATACCAGCCAGATCGGCGACCGCTTCAAACCCAGCGACATGTTGCGGGAAGCAGGCGCCGCGCTCGCAAGAGCGAACGATCTCCCCGATGGCAGCCTGGCCGAAGCCTTTCGGAAGGTGAACACCGCATGACCACACTGCTGTTTCTGCACGCGCACCCCGACGACGAGTGCATCCTCACCGGCGCCACCATGGCGAAGGCGCACGCCGTCGGGTGCCGCGTGATCGTGGCGTATGCCACCCGCGGCGACGCCGGAGAGACCAAAGCCGACCTCGCCGGTCAGACGCTGGGGGAACGACGCGAGGACGAGGCGCGAGCGGCCTGCGCCGCGCTCGGCGCCGACCGGGTGATCTTTCTCGGTTTCGACGACTCCGGCATGGCCGGCACCGAAACCACCAAGAATCCCGGTGCGTTCTGCAACGTCGCCATGGAAGAAGTCCTCGCCCGGCTGTCGATCGCACTCGTCAACGAAACCGTCGACGCGGTTGTCGGCTACGACCAAAACGGCACCTATGGCCACCCCGATCACATCCGTATTCACAAGGCGGCCTTCGCTGCCGCCCCGGCGCTGGGGGCGGATTGGGTGCTCGAGGCCACGTACAACCGTGACGCTCTCGCCGCGCTCGACGATGGCGACGACGACGCGGGCTCGTACGACCAGATGCAGCAGAACTTCGAAGGTTTCGCCTCGGGTGAGGCCGAGCTGACCCATCTGGTGCAGGGACTCGATTGGTTCATGAAGAAGGGCGAGGGCATTCGGCACCACGCCTCCCAGATCCCCGACGACTGGAACGACGGCGAACCCGATCTGCAGGGCTTCGCCGATCGGTTCGGCGTCGAGTGGTTCATCGCCACCCCGGTCGATGCCAACGCCGACTTTGCACCGCTCTCTGCGGTGTTCGAGCCGAAGGCCGCCTGGACAGGCGCGCGGCTCGTACTCTAAACAATCTGGCATGAGCCAGTTTCGAATGGGACAAGCTGCGGATCTGCTAGGTATCGGCGTCGACACCCTGCGGCGCCGCGCCGACGGCGGACAGCTTGCCACCACCCGCAGCGAGGGCGGGCACCGTTTGGTCGACGGCGCAGAATTAGCCCGATTCGCAGTCGAGCTCGCGAACGAATCGAGCTCCGACGATCGCGCCGACCTCTCCGCCCGCAATCGCTTCACCGGCCTCGTCACCCGCGTCACCGCGAACGAGGTCATGGCCCAGGTCGAGATGCAAGCCGGCGCTCACCGGATCGTGTCGCTGATCTCCGCCGAAGCCGTCCGCGACCTCGGTCTTCGGCCCGGCGTTCTCGCGGTCGCCGCCGTGAAGGCCACCAACGTCATCATCGAGCGACCCACGTGAGGCTGCGGTTCGCGGCCGTGCTGACCGCCGCGCTCGCGCTCGGTTCCTGCGGCGGCAGCGACGCCGATGTCACGATCCTGGCCGCATCGTCGCTGACCGATGTCCTGCCCGATGCCACCGCGGTCGCCGGCGTGTCGATCAGCACCTCCTTTTTGGGCAGCGCATCGCTCGCAACCCAAATCGAGCAAGGGCGCCAAGCCGACATCGTCATCACCGCCAATCGCCCGACGATGGACCGCATCGTCGCCACGGGGTTGGTCGACGGCGCACCCATCGAACTCGTGCAGAACCGCCTGGTCATCGCCGTCCCGACCGACAACCCCGGCAACGTGGAGGAACTCGCCGATCTCGCTTCCGACGAACTGAAGATCGCCGCGTGCGCCCCCGAGGTCCCCTGTGGCTCGCTGGCGACCGAACTCGCGGCCGCCCGTGGCGTCGAACTGGCCATCGACTCGTTCGACCCGAACGTGCGCGCCGTGCTCACCCGTGTCGAGACATCTGCGGTCGACGCCGGTCTGGTGTACGCCACCGACGCAGCCGCCGCCGACGTGGCGATCATCGAGATCGATCCCTCGGCAGAATTCGTCACCAGCTACTTCGTCGCCGCCATGGTGGACGCCTCACCACAATCGATCGACGTCCTCAGCCAACTCCTCGGCGACGGCCGCTCGGTGCTCGTCGAAGCAGGATTCCTCGCGCCATGAAACGAACCGCATGAAGCCCGTTCAGCGGCCGCCCGCCTGGCTCATCGCGCCGGCCATCATCGGTGTGGTCCTGCTCGCCCTGCCCCTGGTCGCGTTGGCGTGGAGAGCGCCCTGGAAGACCATCGGGACGATCCTTCGGGGCGACGCGGTGGTCGATGCGCTGCTGCTGTCGCTTCTCGTGAGCAGCATCGCCGCCGGGCTCTGCCTCGTACTCGGCATCCCTCTCGCGTGGATGCTGGCCCGCACCGCCTTCCCCGGACGTCGGATCGTGCGAGCCATCGTGCTGCTGCCCATGGTCCTGCCGCCGGTCGTCGTGGGCACCGCGCTGCTGTTTGCGCTCAGCCCTCGCCGCGGCCTCATCGGACCCACGCTCGATGACTGGTTCGGCATCCAACTCCCCTTCACCACCGCCGGCGCGGTGCTCGCGGCGACGGCCGTCGCCCTCCCCTTCTTCGTCGTGGCCGTCGAGGCCGCACTGCGCAATGACGCCGACGATCTGGAAGGTGCGGCCGCCACGCTCGGCGCCAGCCCGTCGATGATCTTTCGTCGAGTCACACTGCCCAAAATCGCCCCCGCCATCGGCGCGGGACTCGCGCTGTCGTGGGCCCGTGCCCTCGGCGAGTTCGGTGCGACCCTCACCTTTGCCGGCAACGTGCCGGGCGAGACACAGACCCTTCCGTTGGCAACATTTCTGAGTCTCGAGTCCGGCGACGGCGACGCTGCGGTCGCACTCAGCCTGCTGTTGCTGGCGGTGTCGCTCGTCGTCTTGGTCGGCCTGCGCGACAGGTGGTTCTCGCGATGAGCTTCGACCTCCATCTCGACGGCCAGGCCACCATCGGCCAGCTGACACTCGACCTCGATCTGCGGGTGTCTCCCGGCGAGCTCGTCGCGGTCATGGGCGCGAACGGGGTCGGCAAATCGACGCTGCTCCAGATCATCGCCGGCCTCGTGCGGCTCGACGCCGGCCACCTGCAGGTCGGCGACCTCCGCTGGGACGACCGAAGCGCGCGGATGTGGGTTCCCCCGGAGGATCGACGCGTCGGCGTCATGTTTCAGGAGCTTCGCCTGTTCGGCCACCTCTCGGTGCTCGAGAACGTCGCCTTCGGCCTGCGCGCCCAGGGGTACGGACGACGCGCCGCCCGGGCAGCAGCGCGCGGCGCTCTCGAACACACGGCATTGAGCAACTACGAAAAATCCAAGCCCCATGAGCTGTCGGGCGGACAACGCCAACGGGTGGCCTTGGCTCGGGCACTGGCCTCCGAGCCGACCGTGTTGTTGCTCGACGAGCCGTTTGCCGCCGCCGACACCGCGATGAAGCACGACCTCCGCGCGCTCGTCAAAGCATCGCCGGCCCCGATCAGGATCGTCGTCACCCACGACGTGGCCGACGTCCGGGCCCTCGCCGACCGCGTTGTGTCACTGCAACGAACCGAATCCGGTCCCAACGCCACGAGCCATGTC
>CBESNZ010000162.1:0-7525 GCA_965531045.1 uncultured Acidimicrobiales bacterium | reverse complement strand
CCGAAATGGCGGGTCCTGTTTCGTCATGCGCTGCGACCGTCGATGTTCGGGTTCATCACCGTGTTCGGACTCAATGCCGGAGCCCTCATCGGCGGAACGTTGGTGGTCGAGTCCATCTTCGGCATCCCCGGGGCAGGGGTCGAAATCGTCAAGGCGATCGTGCAGGACGACTTCCCAGTGGTGCTCGGTCTCATCGTCGTGATCACGGGTGGATTCGTGGTCATCAATATTCTGGTCGACCTGCTCTACAGCATTATCGACCCCCGTGTGAGGAGCTGATCACCGTGTCCGATACTGGAATACCCGTTCTCGACGAATCGGTTGTGGTCGCTGCCGACGACGTCGACCCCGCCGGAACGACCGAAAAGAAGCGCCTCGGCTTCGGGTTCTGGCTCTCCGTCGGCTGGCTGGTACTCGTGGTGGTGGTCGCGGTCCTCGCCTCGGTGCTGCCCATCAAGGATCC
Source organism: uncultured Acidimicrobiales bacterium (assembly GCA_965531045.1). GTDB lineage: Bacteria > Actinomycetota > Acidimicrobiia > Acidimicrobiales > SHLQ01 > CBESNZ01. Next base: position 7,062 of record CBESNZ010000162.1, on the reverse strand, counting down.
CAACTCGAGTTTCCGATCGTCATCGGGCGGTCCGGGAGCGCTCGGCTCAATGTCGTTCGACCATTGGTTCGGGACCGACGCCAGCGCCCGTGACGTGTTCTCCCGCACCGTGTGGGGGGCTCGGGTGTCCCTCGTGGTCGGATTCGTCGCCGTGTTGATGGGCATGGTGATCGGCGGGGGTCTCGGCATGCTCGCCGGCTTCTTCCGGGGCTGGTTCGACCGCATCCTGTCATTTGTGTTCCTCGTGCTGCTTTCGTTCCCCGCGCTGATCCTGGCCATCCTCATCACCGCCCTGCTCAGTCGCTCACTCGTGACCATCGCCTTGGTGCTCGGCATCTTGTCCATCGCACCGATCGGTCGTTTGTCCCGGGCCGCCACGATGCAGTTCGCCGATCGCGAGTTTGTCACCGCCTCGCGCGCTCTCGGCGCAAAACCCATGCGCATCCTCGTTCGGGAACTGTTGCCCAACGTGTTGATCCCGATGGCCGCACTCGCGCTGTTGGGTATGGCGGTCGCTATCGTCGCCGAGGGCGGGTTGGCCTTCCTGGGTCTGTCGGTACAAAGCGACACCAGCAACTGGGGCCTCAGTTGGGGCAAACTCATCAACGAGGGGCGCGGCACGCGTACGCTGCGCGACGCCCCGTGGATATCGCTGGCGCCGATCACGGTGCTCTTCCTGACCGTGCTGGCGCTCAACTTTGCGGGCGACAAGGTCCGGCAGTACTTCGACGTGAAGGAGTTGTCGATTTGAGCGCAACCGAAGTCGAAGTGGTGGCGCCGTACAGCCCAACCGACGACACTCCCTTGCTCGAGGTCACGAACTACGAGGTCGGATTCAAAACCGAACGCGGGATGGCACGCGCCGTCGACGGCGTGTCCTTCAAGCTGTACCAGGGGCGCACGCTGGGTATCGTGGGCGAATCGGGTTCCGGGAAGTCGGTGCTCAATAGGGGCATCATGGGCTTGGTCGTCTCGAGCAAGCAGGTCGAGACCGGCAGCGTGAAGTTCAAGGGCCAAGAGATCGTCAACACCGACCGTCAGCCCTATTGGGGCAAGTCGATGGGGATGATCTTTCAAGACCCCATGACGTCGCTGAATCCCGTCATGAAGGTCGGCAAACAAATCGGCGAGCCGCTTCGCATGCACCTGGGCATGGACAAGAAGCAGGCCGCGCAGCGCGCCGTCGAGTTGCTCACCCAGGTCGGCATCCCGTCGCCGGCCCAGAGGCTCAAGCAGTACCCACACGAGCTCTCGGGCGGCATGCGCCAACGCGTCATGATCGCCATCGCCCTCGCCGGCGAGCCGGATTTCCTCGTGGCCGACGAGCCCACCACGGCACTCGACGTGACCGTGCAGAAATACATCCTCGACCTGCTGCGGAATCTGCAGACCGACCGCAACATGGGCATGACGCTGGTCACCCACGACCTCGGCGTTGCCCGCGGCCGCTCCGACGATCTGTTGGTGATGTACGGAGGTCGTTCGCTCGAGCAGGCGCCCACCGAGACGTTGTTCAACAACATGGCGCACCCCTACACCGAGGCGTTGCTCGAGTCGATCCCGACGCTCAAGCACAAGAAGCACACCCGGCTGAGCCCGATCCCCGGCGCCCCACCCGACATCGTCTCGCCTCCGCCGGGCTGTCGCTTTGCACCACGCTGCCGCTATGCGCAGCCCGATTGCATCGCCGACGATCCGCCGACGACCGTTTCCGGAGACCACAGCTACGCGTGCTTCTTCCCCGTCGGTACCGACGCCAACGCCGATGCGTTGGCCCGGAACATCGCTGCTGGAGAGACCGCCGTAGGACTACCCGTTTCGAATGAAGGACGTGTCGGCTGATGGCCGGAAGTGGAAAAGCACATCTGCGCGACCCCAACGACGTACTACTCCGTGTCGAGAATCTTGTCGTGGAGTTTCCCGCCGGCCGCAAAGGCAAGGTCCATGCCGTCTCCGATGTGAGCTTCGACGTCGCCGAAGGCGAAACGCTCGGCCTGGTCGGCGAGTCGGGTTGCGGCAAGTCCACGACCGCGAAGGCTGTCATCCAGCTGCCCAAGCCGACCAGCGGCAAGGTCATGTACGGCGATACCGACCTCGCCAGCCTCGGTAAAGAGGCCATGCGCAAGATGCGCCCCGAAGTGCAGATGATCTTCCAGGATCCGATCTCGTCGCTCAACCCGCGTCGCAAGGTGTTCGACATCGTCGCCGAAGGCGTCTCGGTGTGGGGCGACACGCAGGGCGCATTCACCGAGGGCCGCATCGAGGAACTCATCGAGGCCGTCGGTCTCGATCCAGATGTGGCTCGCAACAAGCGGCCGCACGAGTACTCCGGCGGTCAATGCCAGCGCATCTCCGTGGCCCGAGCCCTGGTGCTCGATCCGAAGATCATCATCTGTGACGAACCGGTGTCGGCGCTCGACGTGTCGGTCCAGGCGCAGGTGCTCAACATGTTGCAGGACATGAAGGCCCGCTATGGGTTGACGCTGCTCTTCATCAGCCATGACCTGTCGGTGGTCAAGAACGTGTCCGACCGCGTCATGGTCATGTACCTCGGCAAGCTGTGCGAGATCGGCGACGGCGACAAGGTCTTCGAGAGCGCCTCGCACCCCTACACGAGGGCTCTGCTCAGCGCGGTCCCGGGTGCCGATGTGGCGTTGGCGGCCGAGAACGAGATGCTCGAAGGCGAACTGCCCTCGCCCATCAATCCACCGTCGGGCTGCCGGTTCCGCACTCGCTGTCCACGAGCCCAGGACATCTGCACGGTGGAAGAGCCCCAGGTGCAAAAGATGGCCGAAGATCACTACGTCGCCTGCCACTTCCCCTACGACGTGCCAGTGAGTCTCTAAAACGCACTCTCGGCTTCGGCTCGGCGGCGCTGGCGACGGACCGGTGGGTTGTCAGCTGCCCGGCCGCCGACTGTTTCGTGTGGAGGAGCCACGGAAGCCGCGGTTTTTCTCCCGTTCGCTTCGCTCCCTCCAGCCTCGCTGGCAACGCTCGTCCCTCGCATTGCGTGCCGCTCCTCTGACACGCATGGCGGACTCCGCTCGCTCGTTCCTCGCTCGCTCGGTTGTACCTGTGGCTGGCGCCTTGTCGTAGGCAGGAAACCAAACTTGGGCAGCCAATGCCTTCGGGTCGCTGACGCACCGACAGCTGCCAGGAAAGTTCGTGGTGCCCAGCTGGCCGAAGGCCTTGGCTGCCCGCGCCGGTGAGGCGTCAACCGGCTTGGCGCCAGCTCACAGGTGAAACACGAGGCGCCGAGGGACGAGGTGCCGGAGACCGCAATGCGTGCAGCATCGGCGTCGAGGAGCGGCGCCAAAACGCGAACGATCCGCCACGACTGGCGCCGTGACGGATCGTCGAGTGCGTGGCGGTACAGCTAGATCGTCTTCGCGGGCCTGCCGGGGCCTTCGGCGTCGTTGCCGCCCATGTCGGCGTTGGGACGGGCCTGCGCCATCAGATCGGCAAACACCGACTTGAGGTCGCCCGCGTCCTCGGTCTGTGCCGCGTGCGGGCCGAGGTGCCAGCCCTCGGCGATGCCGAGACGCTGACCCATGATGTCGAACACACGACCGGTGACACCGCTGGCCTCTGGGCTGGCGATCCACGAGACCGCGTTGGCGATCCAGCGCGGGCCCATCTTCTCCTGCATTTCCTCGTCCATGTCGGCGAAGCCGGGAAGGTTGGCGGTCATGCGCGTGTAGGCGCCGGGGGCGATGCAGTTGACCGTGACGCCGTACTTGACCAGCTCCATGGCGGTGATCTGCGTGAAGGCGGCGATGCCGGCCTTGGCCGCGCCGTAATTGCTCTGACCGACGTTGCCGTAGATGCCCGACGGAGAGGCGGTGTTGATAACGCGGGCGACGTTTTCCTCGCCGGCCTTCGAGCGTTCACGCCAGTACACGGCGGCGTGGTGGGTGGGGCCGAATGTGCCCTTGAGGTGCACGTTGATGACGGCGTCCCAGTCGGCCTCGCTCATCGAGAAGATCATCCGGTCGCGCAAGATGCCCGCATTGTTGATGAGGATGTCGAGCCGGCCGAAGGTGTCAACCGCTTGATCGACCATTTCCTTGGCGGCAGCGAAATCGGCCACGTTCGAGCCATTGACGACGGCCTCGCCGCCCATGGCCTCGATCTCGGCCACGACGTCTTGGGCCGGCGTGCTGTCGGCGCCTTCGCCGGTCGCGTCGCCGCCGAGGTCGTTGACGACGATCTTGGCGCCCTGTGATGCCAACATCAGGGCGTGCTCGCGGCCGATGCCGCGGCCTGCGCCGGTAATGATCGCTACGCGACCTTCGTTCAGTTTCGACATGTGCTCTCCTCGGAGTCCGTAATGCGTCCGCGACGGTAGCTGTTCGCAGTGTTCTCTGCGCACTCGGCGATCCGTCGCTTGCGACGGATCGGTGGTGCGTCAGCGCTTCGTCGCAGCTCCTCGACGCCGATGCTGCACACCAAGGTGCTGAGCCGTGGCTTCGTCCCGCAGCCACTTCCTCTGACCTGCGGCTGGCGCCAAGCCGACGGCAGGTGACCCGGTTGGAGCAGCCGAGGCCTTCGCGTGCTGGCGCCGCAATGCGGCCGGACTCTGACGGTGCCCTGCGGGCCGAAGGCCTTGCCTGCCCCGAAAGTTGTGGCGTCAACCGGCTTGGCGCCAGCTCACCGGTGAAAGCCCGGGAGGGAGGGACGACCGACCAGCTCAGCGCTTGGCGTTTAGCAGAAGTTCCAAAGGAGCGTCAGCGACGACGAACGAGTGCGAGACATACAGAGTGCGTCAGAAGGGACTCAGCTTCATAGGCAGGTGTTTGAGGCCGCCGACGAAGTTGCTGTAGACCCGGCTGGCCTCGCCGGTTTGTTCGAAGCCCTTCACCCGACGGAACAGTTCTTCGAATTCGACCTTCAAGGTGAGTCGCGCGAGGTGAGCCCCCAGGCAGAAATGCTCGCCGTAGGCAAAACCGATGTGACGGTTGGGCGAGCGTTCGACGTCGTAGCGGAACGGTTCGTCGAATTGATCTTCGTCTCGGTTGGCCGAAGGCGTCCACATCGTGATCCGCTGGCCCTCCTCGAAGGTGACACCGTTGAACTCGGTGTCGCGAATCACCGTCCGCGTTTCGGACACGATCGGTGTGGCCCAGCGCACCATTTCTTCGATCGCGTGGGGAATCTTGCCGGGGTCATCACGCAATGAAGCCAGCTGGTCCGGGTGTTCGAGCAGCGGCAGCATGGCGCCTGCGGAGGCAGCCGCCCTCGTCGTGTCCAACCCGCCGGCCAGCAAGAGAACGGCTTCGGCGACGACTTGGGAGATGTCGAGCGGTTCCCCGTCGATCTCGCCGCGCAGGTACTGGCTGAGAAGGTCTTCGCCCAGGTTGTCGGCCCGTTCCGTGAGGAGGCCAGCGAAATACATCGCAAGCTCCATCGACGCGTTCTTTGCCGATTCGGCCGAGTTGTCGATGCCCTCCCTTGCTTGCCATTCGGGGTCAGAGCCCGTGACCGACAGATGCTCGAGCTCGGCCAGCCGGTCCCACGCCTCGCGTGGCACGTCCATCAAGGCGAAGGAGATTGCGGCAGGAATGCGGTGGGCGATCTCGGTGACGAAGTCGATCTCGCCCATGTCGAGGGCTCGTTCGATGCTTTCGACGGCGAAGCCGCGGAGCTGGTCCTCGAGAAGGCCAATCGACTTCGGGGTGAAGTTGTGGCTGATGATTTTGCGCAGCTTGGCGTGACGCGGCGGGTCGGTGTGAATCATCGGCGGGCTGGGCATGTACGACTCCATCGATGGCGCCGCGAGCATCTCGTCGTTGCGGATCATGATGCCGTCGCGCTCGGAGCTGAAGAGGACGGCATCGCTGTGAACCTTGCGCACGTCGGCGTATTTGGTGATGCACCAGAACGGCTCACCGCCGGGCCGATCGTGGTACCAGATCGGCGCCTGTTCCCGCAGCAGGGTCCACGCCGCGTGGGGGTTGCCGTGGGCAAACATCTCGAGATCCCAGAAGTTGATCTCGTCGAGCGAAGCAGGTTCAAGGGCCATAGCGCAGTCTCGCAGAGATTTGTGAGGGATTCGGGGGTCCCGGACCCGCAAATCCCTCACAAATCTTTCGTGGGGTAGCTTCGCTGGATGCGCTACGCCATCAAGACCTCGCCGCAGCAGACCACCTTCGCCGACATGCTGGCGGTATGGCAGGCCGCAGACGAGATCCCGCTCTACGAATCGGCCTGGACGTTCGATCACTTCTACCCGATCAACGTCGGCAAACCCCACGACCCTTGCCTCGAGGGTTGGACCACGCTCACCGCGCTGGCGCAGGCCACCAACCGGATCCGGGTGGGTTGTCTGGTGACCGGCACGCCGTATCGCCACCCAGCGGCGTTCGCGAACCTCGTCGCGACGGTCGACATCATCAGCGAGGGTCGACTCGAGCTCGGCGTCGGTGCAGGCTGGAACGAGGAAGAGTCCACAGCGCTCGGCATCGATCTCGCTCCGACCTGGGGCGAACGCTTCGATCGATTCGAGGAGGTCCTCGAAGTGCTGACCCGGTTGTTCACCGGGGATGTCGTGAGCTTCGCCGGCGAGTACCACCGCCTCGACGAAGCGATACTCAATCCCGTCGGTGTCCAGCGGCCACATCCACCGATCTGTATTGGCGGGGTAGGGGAGAAGCGCACCTTGCCGCTCGTCGCGAAGTACGCACAGCATTGGAACTACCCGATGATCGACGCCGAGGGATTCGGACAGAAGCGGGCCGTCCTGCAGCGACTCTGCGAAGAGGCGGATCGCGACATCTCCGAAATCACGACGTCGATGCATGTCCTCGTCGGCGATGACTACGACGACGTGGCCCGCTGGGTCGACGAAGGGCAAGAAGCCGGCCTCGACCTGGCGATCCTGTATTTGGCGGCCCCGCACAGCCCGGCAGTACTCGAACCGCTGGCCGACCGGCTGTCCTCGATCTGACGAACGGGTCGCCAGCGCATGTCTCTCTGGAGCATGTCTCTCTGGAGCATGTCTCTCTGGAGCATGTCTCTCTGGAGCATGTCTCTCTGGAGCATGTCTCTCTGGAGCATGTCTCT
>CBESNZ010000161.1:0-7558 GCA_965531045.1 uncultured Acidimicrobiales bacterium | reverse complement strand
GCGGCGTAGGCGAGCAGGGCGTCCGAGACCACTCGTTCGCGCTGGGCTGGCTTCCAGCCGGTCTTGTCGCGCTCGACCCGCCGGGCGGCCAGTACAGCGTCGTCGACGCGGAGGTTGATCGTCCGGTTGGGGATGTCGATGTCGATCAGGTCGCCTTCTTCGATGAGGCCGATGGCGCCGCCGGCAGCGGCTTCGGGTGAGGCGTGCCCGATCGACAGGCCGGCGGTGCCGCCGGAGAAACGGCCGTCGGTGAGCAACGCGCATTCGGCCCCGAGGCCCCGGCTCTTGATGTACGTGGTGGGATACAGCATCTCCTGCATGCCCGGTCCGCCCTTGGGGCCTTCGTAGCGCACGATGACCACGTCACCGGCGTTGACCTTCGACTCGTCGAGCACGCCCTCCATCGCCGCTTCCTGGCTCTCGAACACACGAGCCGGCCCGGAGAACGTCCAGATCGACTCGTCGACGCCAGCGGTCTTCACGATGCAGCCGTCTTCGGCGATGTTGCCATAGAGCACCGCCAAGCCTCCCTCAGAGGAGTAGGCGCCTTCGAGCGAACGGATGCATCCGTCGGTGCGGTCGGTGTCGAGAGACGGCCAGCGGGTGCTTTGGCTGAACGCGACCTGCGTCGGAATGCCGGCAGGACCGGCGAGGAAGAGGTGCTTGGCTTCCTCGGTGCAGGTGTCGCGCATGATGTCCCACTCGGCGAGCGTGTGGGCGAGGGACTCGCTGTGCACCGTCGGGAGTGAGGTGTCGATGAGTCCGGCGCGATCAAGTTCGCCCAGGATGCCCATGATGCCCCCGGCACGGTGCACATCCTCGACGTGGTACTTGTCGGTGGACGGCGCCACCTTGCACAGGTTGGGCACCCGACGACTGATGGCGTCGATATCGGCCATCGTGAAATCGAGGTCGGCCTCTTGCGCGGCGGCCAGGATGTGCAGGACGGTGTTGGTGCTTCCCCCCATGGCGATGTCGAGGGCCATGGCGTTGTTGAACGCTCCCTTGTTGGCGATCGATCGGGGAAGGACCGATTCGTCGTCCTTTTCGTAGTAGCGGCGAGCCGCGTCGACGATTGTTCGGCCCGCACGGAGGAACAGCTGCTCACGGTCGGCGTGGGTGGCCAGGGTCGTGCCGTTTCCGGGCAGGGACAGGCCCAGGGCTTCGGTGAGGCAGTTCATCGAGTTGGCGGTGAACATTCCCGAACACGAGCCGCAGGTGGGGCAGGCGGAGCGTTCGATGTCGGCGACATCGGCATCGCTGACGTTCTTGTCGCCGGCCGACATCATGGCGGAGATCAGGTCGACCTTGACCTCGTTGCCGGCAAGGCGAGTCTTTCCGGCCTCCATCGGGCCGCCGGACACGAACACCGCAGGGATGTTCAACCGCATGGCGGCCATGAGCATGCCGGGGGTGATCTTGTCGCAGTTGCTGATGCACACCAACGCGTCGGCGCAATGGGCCTGCACCATGTATTCGACCGAGTCGGCGATGAGGTCGCGACTGGGGAGGCTGTAGAGCATGCCGCCGTGGCCCATTGCGATGCCATCGTCGACGGCGATGGTGTTGAACTCCTTGGCGACCCCGCCGGCTTCCTCGATCTCGCGGGCGACGAGCTGACCGAGGTCTTTCAGATGGACGTGTCCGGGCACGAACTGGGTGAAGGAGTTCGCGATGGCGATGATCGGCTTCTCGAAGTCGTCATCGGTCATTCCCGTGGCTCGCCAAAGGGCGCGAGCGCCAGCCATGTTGCGGCCGGCGGTGGTGGTGCGAGAGCGATACTGCGGCATGGTGCTTACCATACCGCCGCGCCGGGGCCGAGGCCCCGAGATTCAGCTGGCGCCGCGTTGCATCAACACCGCTGGAAGGGTGCGCACGAGAATCGACAGGTCGGTATAGAGGGTCCAATTGTCGACGTAGTACAGGTCGAGTTGGCCGTAGTCGCCTTCGTCGGAGTCGCTGCGGCCGTTGACCTGCCACATACCGGTGATGCCGGGCTGCACCCGCAGCCGGTTGAACAGGCTCGGCTCCCACTCATCGACTTCGGACGGGAGGGCTGGTCGAGGGCCGACCAGGCTCATCTCGCCTTTGATCACATTGATGAGCTGTGGCAACTCGTCGATGGAGGTCTTGCGAATGAAACGACCGACCCGGGTGATGCGGGGGTCTTCCTTGATCTTGAACAGCGGGCCGTTGGCCTCGTTGAGGTGTCGAACATTTTCGAGGAGCTCCTCGGCGTCGGTGACCATCGAGCGCAGCTTGAACACCTCGAACAGCTTGCCGTCGCGGCCGACGCGTTGCTGTTTGAAGAACACCGGCCCGGGGGTGTCGATGCGAATTGCGAGCATCGTGAGCGCCAGGAGCGGCGCGGCAAGCACGGTGAGAATCGAGGCCGTGACGAAGTCGAAACCCCGTTTGGCGACGGCGCGCCACCCGTGACGTTGTACCGGTTCGATGTAGACCATTGGGAACCGCCCCAACGGACGGATCGTGAGGCGATCGGACGCGATGTCGCACAGCGTCGAGGACAACTCGACGTGGATGCCATTTTCGGTGAGCGTACGGATGAGTCGATTGGAGGTTCCGACGTCCATGGCGGTCGCAGCGATGATGACGCCAGCCGACTCGGTGGTGCGAATGGCCTGCACGATGAGTTCGGTGTCGGCGAGCACATCGACCGAGCGGGCGGCTCCGTAGATGTCGTCGAGTATGTCCTGCGCGAAGCCGACGACCTCGTAGCCGAGCCCCGGGTCCTTGTCGAGCATGTCTCGGACCATTTGGCCCTCTTCGTTGCGCCCGACGATGAGCACCCGCCGCAACATCGAGCCCCGGAGGCGAGCGCGTCGGAAGAGCTGCCGAGCGATGACCCGTTCTACGCCGACGGCGAAGATGGTGATGACCAGTGCAATAGCGAACCACGTACGGGCCAGTTCGATCTTGAACATGATCGACAAGACCGCGATGGCCACCATCGAGGCACCGATCGCCTTGAGGATGCGCCAGCCTTCGTCGACGCCGCGGGTGATGAAGCGGGCTCGGTACAGCGACTGGTGGGTGAATGCGATTGGCCACAGCGGCAATGTGGAGTACAGGAGCACAAAATACGTCGCGTTGGAGACCGGGTCGGTCGCGTTGAAGCGACGATTGATCAGAACCGAAAGGAGTAACGCGGCGGCGATCACGGTGAGATCGCTGAGGAACAGCGCCACCTTGCGACCGTTGAACCCGGCCCGCGGCGGTTTTTGGCTCCCGAGATAGACGTTGCTATCGGGATACAGCATCACCTCGGAACGAGGGGTGCTTTCGTGAGTTTCTGCGGTGATCGCCATGAATGAGGGGTACTTCGGTAACTATCGTGCCACGCTACGTTTTACAAGCTTACGTCACGGATCGGTCTACGGCAGTAGGCCAATCGGTCTAGTTCCCTGCCTTGCCGCCACCGTAGCGCCTCTCACCGCCCCGGTTGGGTACTCTCACCTGAGATTTTGTTCCCAAGATCGCCTGGTTTCGGGGCTAAAACTTCGGTTGTTCGAACGGCGGTTGGCCGCGATCCCAGCCTTCGAAGATCTCGTCGGCCCGGGTGGAAATGTCCTCGGGCGTCCAACGACCGTCCGTGCGGGTTTCCTTGACGACGCTGAATCGCTTCATCCGCACGACAACGTTGCTGCCCACGATGAAGAACTGTCCGCAGACGTCCGACGCCTCGTCGCTCGCGAGATAGACCACCATCGGCGACGCGTTGCCCGGGTGGAAACGATCGAACTCGTCGGGGTCTTCGGGAGCTGCCGACCAGCCTTGGTGCTCGGTCATGCCGGTGCGAGCACGGGGGGCAATGGCATTGGACGTGACGTTGTACTTGTTGAGTTCGCGACCCATCGAGAGCGTCATCGAAGCGATGCCGCCCTTCGCGGATGCGTAGTTTCCCTGGGCCGGTCCGCCGAAGATGCCGGACTCGCTGACCGTATTGATGATGCGTCGCTGCGTGGTGGCGCCCGCCTTGGCAGCATCCCGCCACAATTTGGCGCAATGGTGAATCGGCGCGAAGTGGCCCTTGAGGTGCACGTTGACGACGGTGTCAAACTCTTCCTCGGTCATGGAGAAGCTCATCGCGTCGCGGGTGAATCCGGCGTTGTTCATGAGGATGTGGAGGTCGCCGTGCGTGTCGACGGCGTGCTGCACCATCTCGCCGGCAAAGGCCCAGTCGCTCACGCTGCCCGCACACACCGAGCCGGCGCCACCGGCTTTGGTGATCTCGGCCAGCGTCGCCTCGGCGGCCTCGGGGCGCAGGTCGTTGACCACCACGGTCGCGCCGGCAGCGGCCATTTGCAGCGCATGTTCTCGGCCGAGTCCCGATCCGGCGCCGGTCACGATTGCGATCTTTTCGTTGAGCATTCCCATGGAACGGGAGTATTGTCGGAAGCGGCCGCACAAACAATTTTGCAGGCTGGATCAGGGCTACGAAACCGGGATCCACACCACGGCGATGTGGTCGATGCTGATGTCGTTCTTCTCGAGGCCGACCTCGAGCGACTCGATCGCTGCGGCCTTGTCGTCCCACACCTCGTTGATGTCGAGCAACGAATCGGCGAGCTCTTCCTCGAGTGCCCCGAGTTCGTCGACCTTCTCGCCGAGACGGTTCTCGGCCGTCTCGAGTCGCTCCCGTGCATTGCTCGTCGTGCGGCGTTTGGAACTGGCCCGACGTGCCGAACCGAGGAGGCCGCGAGCGCTCTTCTTTCCACCGAACAGCCCGCCGAGGACCGAGGTGGCCACGTCGCCGATGATCGACATCTTCTCGTCCGACTTCCGCGCCTCGGTGTCGCTTTCGATCTGGCGAACCTTGTCCTCGGCCTTGTTGATCGCGGCGTCCACCCGATCCTTCTTCTTTTCGAGGGTCGCCCGCAGTTTGGCGGCGTCCTTGTCGGCTCCGTCGTCGCTGGCGGCATTGCAGCGCTTTCGGAAGTCCTCCTCGCTTTCGTCGATGCGCGACACCAGCTTGAGCTCTGGGTTGTGGCGCAGCGACACGGTTTCGGTGCGGTAGAGGTGGTCCTTGAGTGCCTTTTGTGCAGCGGAGAAGTAGGTCTTGTTCTTGACCTTGGCGTCGGGCAGCACAAACACGGCGCCGGCGGGCCCGTCGCCGAGTAGATCGCGGTCGTCGTAGTCGACGCTGATCGCGCGGTCGGGATCGAGGCGATCGGCGAGGGGGAAGAAGACGGCCTCGTATTCCTCCTCGTGGCGGAGATCGCCCTTCGTCTCGTCGAACAACAGGTGGACACGAGCGAACACAGCGGCGCTGTAACGATTGGACGATGCATCGAAACCCTCGAGCTCCTCCGCCCAGGGGGCGCGGGGATCGAGGAAGTAGGTGGGAATGCCATCGGCGATTGCCGGCATCATGGACGTCTCGTCGTCAGCCAGAGCCGAGGCGGCAACCGCTGGCGCCGGGGCCGCCGATGGAGCGGGTGGGCTCGCTGCGGGTGTCGCTGTCGCAGCGGCGCCGGGGGATGGCTGCGCAGCAGCGATGGGGGAGCGGTCGGCCATCAGCGCGGATATCTGTGTGCCGGTCAGTGGGCCGGGCAGGTACGACATCGCCCATCTGGTCGTGAAGGTGGAGAGGCCGGTCTTGGTCGACTGCAGCACAAACTCGCGCTTGTCGAGGCCGGAGATGGTTCGATCGACCGCTGCGACGTCGACCTCGCCGCTGGCCGACGAGAGGCCCTCGAGCAGGCGGGCTTTGTCCCGCTCCGTCTGGAGTCGGCCGATCATCCACGTGCCGGCGTTCGAGATGGCTTTGTAGTCGACGTCCACGGGGTTCTGCGTGGACAGGACCATGCCGAGCCCGAAGGCGCGAGCCTGCTTCAAGATGGTGAGAATCGGCTTCTTCGATGGCGGATTGGCCGTCGGCGGGACGAAGCCGAAGACCTCGTCCATGTAGATGAGGGCCCGTAGCTCGGGCGTGCCGCCCTGAGCGCGCATCCAGGTGATGGCCTTCGACAGCACGAGGGTGACCACGAACTGGCGCTCTTCGTCGGACAGATGCGCCAGGGAGATGATCGCCGCATTCGGTTTGTCGCCGTCGAACAACATCGACTGTATGTCGAGGGATTCGCCGAGGTTCCAGCTGGCAAAGGACGGTGAGGCGAGCAAGCCATTGAGCCGCATTGCCAAGGCGGTGCGATCCTTCTTCGGGAAGAAGTCGTCGACCTCGAGCACGCCGAGTTTGCGAATCGGTGGATCGATGACCTGGCCGACGAGGTCGGCGATGTCGACGCTGGTACCGGCGGACCAATGGTGGTTGATGATGTTGGACAGCAGGATGTGTTCGGGCGAGCTCAGCGGGTCGGCATCGATCGAGACGAGTCCGAGTAACGACGAAACGAAGCCCTCGATCTCGTCGGCGCGACTCTCGTCGGTGACCCCCTCGCCGACCGGCGCCTGCAGATCGCCGATGACATTGAGCGGCACGCCGGAGGTGGAACCCGGCGTGTAGATCGTGAAGTTTGCGCCGTCCTTCAGTTGGCGTAGTCGCTCGGGTTCGATGCCCCAGCCGGCCAGACCGTTCTTCCACATTTCGGCGGTGTTGGCGGCGTGTTCGTCAACGCCAATGCCGTCGCGCTTGGCGTCGGCCTCGTTGACCCAGGGCTCGAACGATGGCCCGTCGAGGTCGGGGAAGTTCAGCAAGAGGTTCCCCATGTCACCCTTCGGGTCGAGGATCAGCGTCGGGATCCCGGCCAGCAGCGCCTCCTCGAGCATGATCATCGCCAGGCCGGTCTTGCCCGATCCGGTCATGCCCACGATCACCCCGTGGGTGGTGAAGTTGCTCGCCTCGTACATCACGGAATCGCCGGTGCGTTCGTGGGTGGCCGGATCGACCTCTCCTCCGAGGAACAGATGACCTTTGGGAACGTCGACCATATTGTTTGTCTCCTCGGTGCTTGGTGCAGGCGTAGGACGGATCGTAGTCCCGGGCGCGTGGTTCGCCTGCCCGCTGGCCCGCAAACAAAGCAGGCCCGCGTACGGCTAGGATCAGGGCACTGATTCCTGCGTGGCCCCGATTCGGTTGGTCAAAAGAGTCGGGTTATTTGAAACAACCACGGAAAGGGGCTCATATGGGCCTGCTCGATAAGTTCAAGAAGAACCCCATCGCGGAAAAGGCAATGGATGCCGCTGGCGGCGCCGCCGACAAGATCGGTGACGTAGCCGGCACGGTCGGCGAAAAGGTCGCCGACGGCGTCGACTCCGCAACCGACTTCATCGATGACAAGACCGGTGGCAAGTTCAGCGACCAGCTCGACAAGGTCGATGACATGGCCGACAAGCTCGCCGGCGAAGCCGACGCGACGGTCACCGATGCTGTCGAAGGCGCAACCGACGCGGCCGACGACGCCACCGACGCATAACGCAAAAGCACAACGCGAAAAGGCCCGGGCCAAATGGCCCGGGCCTTTCTCGTTCCAGGACTATCTCGTTCCAGGACTTTATCGTTCCAGGACTTTCTCGTTCAGGACTTAGTTCAGGCGCTGGATGACCATGGCCATGCCTTGGCCGCCGCCGACGCACA